>NZ_JABJWD010000160.1:0-234 GCF_013155425.1 Gluconacetobacter entanii
TCCAACCGCACCTCCACCGCATCTACTTAACGCAGATACAGCAAAACGCCGCCAACATATCCCTTCCAGTCTCTATTCTATTGTCAATGACCAGGTCCGTAGCGGCTGGTGTGCCGTTCGGTGAAGCGGGTTTTACGGAGATCGCCCCCCATTGTCAACGCCTTATGCAAACCCCGAAAAAACGGCGGAAAACCGGCAAACCCGTACCAAAAACTCCCATTCCCGGCACCATCC
>NZ_JABJWD010000161.1:0-4703 GCF_013155425.1 Gluconacetobacter entanii
TCGCCTGCAAAACTCCTGAAAATCCTCACTCAATGGGCTAAACTGCCTGCGTGAACCGTTCCAAACAATCCTTACCTATGCCAGCCCCTATTATTTATCCTGCCAGCATCCCGGTGGGCCTTGTTAAATCATGGAAACATTTCATCGGAAAACTCCGGGGAGGGGCGCGCGTCTGTCTCATATCACCTGAGCAGGACGACCTCCCATGAAAGCGCTGACCTGGCAGAAAAAGGGCAGGATCACATGCGAAAGCGTGCCTGATCCTGTCATCCGCGACGGTCGTGATGTCATCATCAAGGTGCGTGCATGCGCCATCTGTGGCTCCGACCTTCACCTGATGGACGGCATGATGCCGACCATGCAGTGTGGCGATGTCCTTGGTCATGAGACCATGGGCGAAGTGATCGAAGTGGGCAGGGACATTACTTCGCTGTCCATCGGGGACCGTATCGTCGTGCCCTTCACCATTTCCTGTGGCGCGTGCCGGCAGTGCAAATGGGGCAACTGGAGTTGCTGCGAGCGTACGAACCCCAACGGGCGGCAGCAGGCCGAAACGTTCGGCTATCCGCTGGCGGGCCTGTATGGCTATTCCCACATTACGGGTGGCTTTGCCGGGGGACAGGCGGAATATCTGCGGGTTCCGTATGCCGATGTCGGGCCGATCGTGGTGCCGGACGGCCTGGGGGACGAACAGGTCCTGTTCCTGTCGGACATTTTCCCCACCGGCTATCAGGCCGCCGAAAACTGCGACATCACGCCGGAGGCGGAGAAAACCATCGCCGTGTGGGGCTGTGGCCCGGTCGGGCAGATGGCGATCCGGTCATGTTTCCTGCTGGGTGCGAAACGTGTCATCGCCATAGACGAAGTGCCCGAAAGACTGGCCATGGCGCGTCTGGGCGGGGCGGAGACCATAGATTTCCGCCACCAGAACATCCAGCAGACCCTGATCGACATGACGGGCGGGCTTGGCCCCGATGCGGTCATCGAAGCGGTCGGGATGGAGGCCCATGGCGCGGACACCATGATGCAGAAGGTTGGCTCCGCCCTGCTGTCGGCCACGACGCTGGAACGGCCATTCGCCCTCAATCAGGCCATCCTTGGGTGCCGGCCGGGCGGGATCGTGTCCATGCCGGGGGTTTATGCCGGCGCCCTTGGTCCCGTCATGGTGGGTGTGCTGATGAACAAGGGCCTGACCCTGCGCACCGGGCAGACCAACGTGCAGAAATATCTCGCCCCCCTGCTGGAACGGATCCGCAACGGGGATATCGACCCGTCCTTCGTCATCAGCCATCGTTCCACGGACCTTGAAGACGGGCCGGACCTGTATGAAAAATTCCGCGACAAGCGTGACAACTGCACAAAGGTTGTCTTTCGCCCGCATGGATAAGAATGAAGTCATAAAAGTTTTTGGTGAAGCTTTTTCCAAAAAGCTTCGAAAGACGTCGCCTTTTTAGATCAAAAGGCGACACCCAGAAACTTTTATCCGTTTACCAGCACATCACAGGTCCTGCCTGTAAAAACCCTCCTGACAGGCCAGGCTGCTCCCCGCCGGTGAATATGCGATCTCCAAGGGCGTGCTCCGGGCAGACGGCAGCACCGACCGGCTCTGTGCACCGCGCAGGGCCATGGGTCAGAGGCATCCCGGCCCATTCATCCCGCCAGGATGCGCGCTGTGCGAATGGCCGCCCGGAGAAGAAGTCACGCCAGTCTTGATCCAGATTAAGTAGCATTTCACCAACCGGTGATCATCTGGGATGACGGATGTGTCCGATGCTGTGCGGTGGGAATGGGACAGGGAAACATGGGTGTGTCATCTTGTAATAACATGCGCCCATACCCAATTGTGAAACCAGCCGCTGTGCCGTTGCCTCTCCATCTGGGACGGCAGCAGCGGACCTGTTTTGTCGCCTGAGAATAAAGGGACGGGGGATTTTATGAATATCGAGAAGTTTACGGAACGTTCGCGCGGTTTCCTTCAGGCCGCGCAGACCATCGCGATGCGCGACTACAACCAGCAGCTTACGCCGGAACATCTGCTCAAGGCGCTGCTTGATGATGACCAGGGGGCGGCGTCCGCGCTGATCCGCGCGGCAGGGGGGCAGCCCGCCACCATTGCCGCCGCCGTTGACGCAGCCCTTGCGAAACTGCCGAAGGTGCAGGGCGGTGGCGCGGGACAGCCCAGCGCCACGCCGGACCTCGTGCGTCTGCTCGACGCCGCCGAACAGGGCGCGCAGAAGGCAGGGGACGAATATGTGGCGCAGGACCGCCTGCTTGCCGCCATCGCGGCATCGGAAACGCCGGCCGGACAGGCCCTGCGTGCCGGTGGCGCCACCCCGCAGGCGCTTGACAAGGCCATCGCAACCATCCGCAAGGGACGCACCGTGACCAGTGAAAACGCCGAAGCCAGTTTCGACGCGTTGAAGAAATACGCCCGCGACGTGACCGAGATCGCGCAGCAGGGCAAGCTTGACCCCGTCATCGGCCGTGACGAGGAAATCCGCCGCGCCATCCAGGTGCTGGCGCGCCGCAGCAAGAACAACCCCGTCCTGATCGGTGAGCCCGGCGTGGGCAAGACCGCGATTGTCGAGGGGCTGGCGCTGCGTATCGTCAATGGCGACGTGCCGGAGGCGCTGAAGAACAAGAAGCTGCTGTCGCTTGATATGGGCGCACTGGTGGCTGGCGCGAAATATCGCGGCGAGTTCGAGGAACGCCTCAAGGCCGTGCTGAAGGAAATCGAGGCCGCCGAGGGCCAGATCATCCTGTTCATCGACGAAATGCACACCCTTGTCGGCGCGGGCCGTTCGGACGGGGCGATGGATGCGTCGAACCTCATCAAGCCGGAACTGGCGCGTGGCGTGCTGCATTGCATCGGTGCGACGACGCTGGACGAATACCGCAAGTATATTGAAAAGGACGCTGCCCTCGCCCGCCGGTTCCAGCCGGTTTACGTGGGTGAGCCGACGGTGGCCGACACGATCTCCATCCTGCGCGGGATCAAGGAGAAGTACGAACTCCACCACGGCATCCGTATTTCCGATGGCGCGCTGGTTGCGGCGGCGACCTTGTCGAACCGCTACATCACCGACCGCTTCCTGCCGGACAAGGCGATCGACCTTGTGGACGAGGCGGCAAGCCGCCTGCGCATGGAAATCGACAGCAAGCCGGAAGAACTCGACGAACTCGACCGTCGCCTGATCCAGCTCAAGATCGAGCGTGAGGCCATCCGCAAGGAAGACGACGCCGCCAGCAAGGAACGTCTGGTCAAGCTGGAGCTTGAACTGTCGGACCTGCAGGAAAAGTCGGATTCCCTGACCGCGGCGTGGCATGCGGAAAAGGATCGCGTCAACGCGGTGCAGAAGCTGCAGGAAGAACTTGATCAGGTGCGCTCCGACATCGAGGTCGCGCAGCGTCGGGGGGATCTGGGCCGTGCGTCGGAACTGATGTACAGCCGCCTGCCCGCACTGCAGACACAGATCGCGCAGGCACAGGAAGAAGCCGACCAGGCCAGCAAGGGCGCAGGCATGGTCAGCGATACCGTGACCGATCAGGGCATTGCCGCCGTGGTCTCGCGCTGGACCGGTGTGCCGGTGGAACGCATGCTCGAAGGTGAGCGCGCGAAGCTGCTGCGCATGGAAGACGAACTGCGCAAGAGCGTGGTCGGGCAGGAACCCGCGCTGAAAGCTGTCTCCGACGCGGTGCGCCGTGCCCGTGCCGGCCTGCAGGATCCCAACCGCCCGATCGGTTCGTTCCTGTTCCTCGGCCCGACGGGCGTGGGCAAGACCGAACTGTGCAAGGCGCTGGCCCGCTTCCTGTTCGATGACGAGAAGGCGCTCCTGCGCATCGACATGAGCGAGTTCATGGAAAAGCACGCCGTGGCGCGTCTGGTCGGTGCCCCTCCCGGTTATGTCGGGTATGAGGAAGGTGGCGTCCTGACGGAGGCGGTGCGTCGCAGGCCGTATCAGGTCATCCTGTTCGACGAGGTCGAGAAGGCGCACGAGGACGTCTTCAACATCCTGCTGCAGGTGCTTGACGATGGCCGCCTGACGGATGGGCAGGGACGCACGGTGGATTTCCGCAATACGCTGATCGTGCTGACCAGCAACCTTGGCTCCAGCGTGCTGGCTCACCTGCCGGACGGGGAATCGGTGGAAAGCGTGCGGCCTGAGGTCATGAAGGTGGTGCGCGATCATTTCCGGCCGGAATTCCTCAACCGGCTGGATGAGATCATCCTGTTCTCCCGCCTGCAGAAGGCGGATATGGGCAAGATCGTCGAAATCCAGATCGGACGGCTGCGCAAGCTTCTGGCGGATCGCAACATCACGCTGGATCTCGACAAGGCGGGTGAGACGTGGCTGGCGGATGCCGGATATGACCCGGTCTATGGCGCGCGTCCGCTCAAGCGCGTGATCCAGCGCAGCCTGCAGAACCCGATGGCGGGGATGTTGCTGGCTGGTGACATCCATGACGGGGAGACCGTGAAGGTGTCTGCCGCTGACGATCACCTGACGATTGACGGTCACGCGGTTGACGCGGACTGACGTGCTGGTGGCGTAAGCTGAAAGGGAGAGGGGGAGGCGCGAGCCTCCTCCTCTTTTTTTTGCTTTTTTTTCGGGGGATGGTGCCGGGAATGGGAGTTTTTGGTACGGGTTTGCCGGTTTTCCGCCGTTTTTTCGGGGTTTGCATAAGGCGTTGACAATGGGGGG
>NZ_JABJWD010000162.1:0-265 GCF_013155425.1 Gluconacetobacter entanii
CAAACCCGCAAAGCTGTCGCACAAGGATCGTCATGCGCGATGGACACTGAAGTTCACGAAGGCGAAGCGGCAGGATGATGGAACCATGCCATCCAGCGATCTCGCCATCCCGTTCTTTGGCTATAAATCGCATGTTTCCATCGATCGAAAATACCGGTTCATCCGGAAATGGAACACAACGCATGCCGCCGCCAGTGATGGCGCGCGATTGAGAGAGGGGCTGCTGGATAAAACCAATACAGCCTCAAGTGTCTGGGCTGACACG
>NZ_JABJWD010000163.1:0-370 GCF_013155425.1 Gluconacetobacter entanii
GTCATGCCGCGCGCGGTGACGGTGGTGTTCGTGGTGCCGCTCATGTCGTGGTTTCCAGCACGTCCACGCTGCCGGGGCCTGCCAGTGCCGGGTGCGTCAGGTTGTTGCGGCTGACCAGGTCATCCCACACACTCGCCACGTCCGATGGCGTGTCGCCCGCCACGGCATAGGCGATCAGCCACGCGCTGATCTGGCGCGGAACCGGCACCGCGATCACCTTGGGCAGGCGTCCCAGCCGCGACGAAATATCCGCCACCACGGCGGTGCGCGCATCGCGGATCGCGCCCGACAGATCGCCCAGCGCCACATCGGCCCCGGCCGCGATCACATTGGTCAGGTCATCCGCCAGATCGTCCAGCGCGCCCGTCAC
>NZ_JABJWD010000024.1:0-11956 GCF_013155425.1 Gluconacetobacter entanii
GAACTGTTGCCATGGAACTGGAAACCCGTGAATACACTGCACAGACAGGCCGCATAATCAAGGCGGCCCAGAGCGGCCGGTTACGATATACCGCGCATAAAAAGCCTGCTGCAATAGGCGCCTGAAGCAACTCATATTCAGCCATGAAAGTTCAATCTCATGATCGTTGTTCAGCGCAAGAAGTTCACCTATGGATGGGGTCGCCGCCGTAAGGGCCTCATACGCTGCCAAGAAAAACGTTTCCTGCTCGAAGGGAAGTGTTACTGGTGTACGATTGCATTTTTTATGATCTCCAACAGAGAATCTCAATATTTATATAGCAGACAGCCAATGGCGCAATCGGGCTAAATTTTATACATGGCCGTGATGAAATCTTAAGCCGTGTCGTCAGTTAAGTCCAATGGTAGCGGAGACAAACTGCACTACTGCGATGAAGGTTGCTTTCAGCTTGTCGTAGCGCGTGCAATGCCTCTGAACTACTTCAGTCTGGCGAATAATAGTTCAATGATATTTCGTTTTTTCTAGCCCCTATTGTGAATTATCGTGAATTTATGATTGCGAAGGAGAGAGAAAAAAAAAGCTTTCCTAACGACCGCGATGAGGGCGTTTGTCGCCTGTCTGCTCCATTCTTGAAGACGACATACGGCTTTACGAGGGAAGCAACCGGTTTGCTTCTGGTGACAGATTTTCACTGGATTTATCATCGCATCAGGTCGTCAGCGAAGCGTCGCAAAAGCGTCCGTAACTGATCGAGGTCGGCATCCGTCCAGTCGACGAGAATGCGGTTCGCCAGTCGCTGGCGGGCCGCATTCAGCAGGTCGACCATTTCCTGTCCCTTTCCAGTCACTGTCGCTTCGCGAACACGCCTGTCCGCGGCAGACGGGTGGCGCTCGATAAGGCCCAGCTCTTCCAGCCTGGTCATCTGTCGGCTGATCGTCGTATGATCACGCCCTGTACGGTCCGCGAGTTCGACAACACCGACAGGACCGTAACGCCATACGCGCGCCAGAAGCGGAAACAGGGCGCGATCCAGTGGAATGCCCGCTTCTTCGATCAGTCGATCATCCCGACGCGGCCGGTTGATTTCATCGACCAGATCGATGATCGCGGCATGCAGCCCGCGCAGGATGTCAGGATCATGTGTATTATTCACGCTTTTTGTTGCCTTGGACGCCGCTCTGAGATACGTGAATATTACACATTGATTCGCGGAGTTGCCAGTGTCCTTCGATACAGACGTCCTGATCTCGGGTGCGGGGGCCGCAGGCCTGACGCTTGCGATCGACCTCGCCCGACGCGGAGTTTCGTTCCGACTGATCGAGCAGAACACACAGCCGTTCAACGGATCGCGCGGGAAAGGCATCCAGCCCCGGACGATGGAGGTCTTCGAGGATCTCGGCTTCGTTGATCGCATGGCGGCGACAGGCGGCCCCTATCCGCCGCTGCGCCACTATCGTCCTGATGGAACCCACAACGTGTCGCTTCTGACGGAGGCGGAAGTCTTCCCTACTCCCGCCGAACCCTATGCCGCGCCGCTGATGCTGCCGCAGTTCGCAACCGAAGCCGTCATGCGGGAGCGGCTTGCCGAGCTTGGGCATCATCCGCGCTTCGGTACACGGCTGACCGGATTTGAACAGGACGCACATGGCATAACGGCAAGGATGGAAGGAGAAACCGGCGAGCATATGATCCGCGCCCGGTTTCTCGTCGGAACCGACGGCGGCCGCAGCTTCGTGCGCCATGCCCTGGCGATTGATTTTCCGGGAGAAGCACTGGGTGTGCGTGCGATCGTTGCCGATGTGCGGCTGGAGGGGCTTGATCGGTCCGTCTGGCATCGTTTCCAGCTCGGTTCACCGGCGACACAGGTGATGATCTGTCCACTGGCGGGAACCGATCTGTTCCAGGTTCAGGCGCCCGTGGCACTGGACGGGGAGATCGACCTGTCTCCGGCCGGACTGACCGCGCTCATCGAGGTCCGGACCGGCAGAGAGGACATCACCGTCCGTTCGGTGTCCTGGTCCTCGGTTTATGCGATGAATGCGCGTCTGGCTGATCGCTACCGGGTCGGACGCGTCTTCATTGCGGGGGATGCCGCTCATGTTCACCCGCCAACCGGTGGTCAGGGTCTCAATACCAGCGTTCAGGACACTTATAATCTCGGCTGGAAGCTGGCCTCCGTGCTCGCGGGTGCGCCGGAAGCGCTGCTCGACAGCTACGAGGCGGAGCGCCGGCCGATCGCGTCGAACATGCTGCATCTCTCGACGCGGCTGCTTGGTGAAGCAAGGCAGGGCACCATGCGGCGCGATCGCGAAGCGCGTCAGCTTGACCTCGGTTATCGCGGCTCATCATTGAGCGCGCCCGGTTCGGTGGGCGGCAAAGTGCAGGCGAGCGATCGCGCACCCGATGCGCCCTGTCGCGGGCAGGCGGGGCAACGGACACGACTGTTCATGATTTTTCAAGGGTCTCACTGGACCCTGCTCGGCTACCAGCCGCACGACCGGCCGTCGGCCATCGCGGGCGTCCGTATCGTCGCCGTTGGTGCGGAGCATGAACTCGTCGACGAAGATGGCAATATCGCCGAAGCTTACGGGATCGAACCCGGTCAGTGGGTGCTCGTGCGTCCGGATGGTTACATCGCCGGGATCTTTCCCTCTGACGGACTGGAGCCGCAGCTTTCGCGCTACCTCGCGCATGTGCTGCCGTCCGGCCCGACCGATACACTCGAAGGGTCATGATGGGGGAGGAGCGGATGGTCGGCTGTCAGATCGGAATAATAGAAAAGCACCCAATCAATACTGTGAAACCCCCTGACAGCCGGACACCTCAGTAACAACCGATCAGCCCCGATGAGGCTTGATCCCGACGATAGCTGCCTATCGCTCCAGATTTCCATCTGCAGCCTCGCCGTTTACGGAATACGACAACATTCAGGAAACCTGATCCACGATTTTTTGGATCCATGTGCTTGTGATGGGCGCATACGGAATCAGCATCCGGTAATAAAATGCGCCATACAGCAGGTCGAGAGTGAGTTCGCCCGCCTCTGGGGATATTCCGAACTGTTCGAGCGCCACCACCCCCGCTTGCCTTCGCGGCGCAATCCATCGATCCCAGAAGGCCTTTTCGAGTACGGAACTGGACTGCGCGGCGGCGATCATGTGCCGCAGGAGTTTCCGCCGTGGTGCGTCCAGCGCCGCACTGAGGTCTTCAAGCGCAAAAACGAGTGTCTGCCTGACATCCTGCCCCGTTCTGTAGGCAATCTGTGGGGTCAGTTCCGACAGGAATGCGTCCATCACAACGGCAGCGGCACTGTTCCAGCGCCGGTAGAGCGTTGTTTTCGCCACCCCTGAATGACTTGCAATCGCCTCCATCGTTACCCGCTCCGGGCCCAGATCATAGGCGAGTTGCAGCGCTGCCCCCTGTGCGGCCTCGGTCGCCTGCCGACTGCGTTTGCGGCCGCTTCCTGTTAAGGAAGCTTTTGCAGCATGAGATGGGTCGGGACTGTTCAAGATCGTTCTCCAGCACACTGCGGGAAAACTGCCACCGTCCGATGTTTTTCGCAACGCTCCGTATCGGTTATTGACTACGATACGGATCGTATCGTAAGTGTCGCTCCGGGCCTGATAACGTTCAGGACAGGACAGACACCGGAGCAGACCTGTGATTGGACAATCCATCCAGAAATGGGACGCCCTCGACAAAGCCAGAGGGGCTTTCCCCTACCCTTCTGACCTGCATCGCGACCACTGTGTTCATCTCAGGGTCCTGCGCGCCGGACGTGCTCATGCCCGGATCGTGTCAATCAATACGGATGCGGCACGGCAGGCCCCGGGGGTCGTGCGGATTCTTACCCATGCCGATATTCCTGGCCTCAACAGTTTTGGCCTGATCGCGCCCGATCAACCTGTCCTGTGTCATGACCGGGTGCGCTTTTGTGGTGATGCCGT
Organism: Gluconacetobacter entanii; assembly: GCF_013155425.1. Lineage (NCBI taxonomy): Bacteria > Pseudomonadati > Pseudomonadota > Alphaproteobacteria > Acetobacterales > Acetobacteraceae > Gluconacetobacter > Gluconacetobacter entanii. Next base: position 3,948 of record NZ_JABJWD010000024.1, read on the forward strand.
AGCCCTTGTAGTGGCCGAGAGCGAGCAGGAGGCGCGTCATGCCTGCAAGCTGATCCACGTCGAATATGAAAACCTGGCCGCCCTGCTGGATGCGCGGCAGGCACTCGCCCCCGATGCGCCGCAGATCGGGCCAAACGGCAATCTGTGCCATGAGGTCGATCTGGGTTTTGGCGATGTAGATGCCGCGCTGGAAGCGTCCGACCATGTCGTGCGCCTGACCTACAGTACGGGGCGGCAGGAACATGCTTTTCTGGAGCCCGAAGCGGGCATCGCCTGGCGTGATGAGAAGCAGCGGATCGCCATAACCTGTGGCGGACAGAACCCTTTTGCTGACCAGAAGCAGATTGCCGCCATCCTTGGTGTTCCGCTGGAGCAGGTCCATGTGTCGCATCCACCCATGGGGGGCGCTTTTGGCGGCAAGGAAGACCTGAATGTTCAGGCCCATCTGGCACTGGCGGTACATGCTACGGGTCGCCCTGCCCGCTATGTTTATGAGCGTGAAGAAAGTATTGGCTATTCCGTAAAACGGCATCGTTTCGAAGTCGATGTCGCGGTGGGCTGTGATGCCATGGGCAGGCTGACGGGCTTCAGGGCCAGCCTTCTGGCCGATACCGGAGCTTACATGACGTTGGGGCCGGCTGTTCTTGTCCTTGCCGCCGAACATGCCTCCGGTCCCTACCGTTTTCAGGCCAGCCGGATTGAGGGCAAGGCCGTCCATACCAATACCGGCAATGCCTCGGCCTTTCGTGGGTTTGGCAATCCCCAGGTCATTCTGGGCATTGAGCAGGCGATGGACGCGCTGGCGGCGAAATGCGGCATGAACCCGGTTGATTTCCGAGTGCAGAACCTGCTTCGCGGTGGTGACCGGGCCGGAGCCGGGCACATCGTGCGCAATGATGTCACGCTGCCACGCCTGATTGCCGCAGCCCGCAACGGGCCATTACTCCGTGCGCTTGGGGCAGAAACCCTGCGGCCAGATGAGGATGGGAAGCTGCGCGCGACCGGCTTTGCCTTTGTCTGGCAGGGCTTTGGGCTGGGGGCTGGGGCCGAACCCGGTTCCAGCATCACCCTGCGCCGCGACGCGAACGGCCAGTTCTGGCTGGACTGTTCGAGTGCGGACCTTGGCGAGGGCAATCTGTCTGCATTCCAGCAGATTGCGGCATCCGGACTGGGTTGCGCGGCGCATGACATCGGGCTTGATATCGGCACCACGGATAATACGAATTCGTGGTCCACGAACGCCTCCCGCTCCGTGGTCGTAACGGGCAATGCCGTGGCGAAGGCGGCCCGTCAGCTGGCAGCACGGATTGATGCTGGTGAAAACGGGGCGTTAGAAAAAACCGCGCATTTTGCGCCGTATTTTCCCGAAAAGCTGACATTGGGTGCACCGCACGTAGGGTATTCCTATGGCATCCAGGCCGTTCGCATTGCGCTGGATACCGCGACTGTGAATGTCACGGTGGAAGAAGTCGAGACATGGCTCGATGCCGGGACGGTCATCAATCCTGATGGGGTGACAGGCCAGATCGAAGGCGGGCTGGCGCAGGGGCTGGGTTTTGCCCTGAGTGAAGACCTTGTGCAGCACGAGGGGCGTGTCCTGAACAACCGCTTTTCATCCTACATCCTGCCCACCATCCGCGATGTGCCGGTGGATGTCCGTGTTCACCTGATCAATCACCCTGATGCGTCAAACCCGCTGGGTGCGCGCGGCATTGCGGAAGTCGGGCTGACACCTGCGGCGGCGGCCATCGCCAATGCCCTTGCGCGCTGTCTTCGCCATCGCTTCGAACAGTTCCCGATCACGCCGGAGGCCATTCTGCCGGTCATGGAAAAAGCCCTGTCATGATCACATTCCAGCTCAATGGCGCACCGCTCCAGATTGCGCATAAGGGCAAGACACTGTTGCAGGTGCTGCGCAATGATCTGCACCTCAATGGCGCCAAGCTTGGCTGTGGTGAAGGCGAATGCGGGGCCTGCACGGTTATGGTGGATGGGCGGCCAGTCTGTTCCTGCCTTGTAGCAGCCGAAACGCTGCAAGGCGCTACGGTGACAACCATTGAAGCCCTGGCCCGGACGACGGATGGATCGGAAATCTGTTCCGCCCTGGCGCGCACGGGAGGGGTGCAATGCGGGTTCTGCACGCCGGGTATTGTCATGGCCTGGGCCGGGCGACACCGTGATGATACCCCCGATGATGCCCTTGAGGGCAATCTCTGCCGCTGCACGGGCTATGTGAAAATCCGCGCGGCGCTGGAGCAAGCAGCCTGCCTTCCGCCACGCAGGGGCACCATTTCCGGCAAGGCGGACCTGTCCTTGCAGAATGGGCTGGCCAGTCTGGCGCAGGATCCTGAACTGGTCCCGATCGCGGGGGGAACCGACCTTGTGGTGCGCGCGGGTCATGATCTCGGCGCCCTCCGGCTGTTTTCGCTTGAGCGGCTGGATGCGCCGGAACTGCATCAGGTTTTTGGGGAGGACGGCAATCTCGTCATCGGTGCCCTGATGCGCTGGCAGGATATCCTGCATGATCCTGTCATCGCCCGTTTTGTGCCCATTCTCAGGGATGTCGCGCATGGGGTTGGCAGCCCGCAGGTCAGGAATGCCGCGACCATTGGCGGCAATGTGGCCACCGCCTCCCCGGCAGGTGACAGCCTTCCGGCGCTGGTCGCCCTTCAGGCCCGTGTCCGGCTCATCCATCATGATGGGAGCCGCGAGATGCCGGTTGCCGCGTTCATCACGGGGGCCGGGCGCACGCAACGCAGGGCAGGAGAACTGATTGCCGGCTTTGTCATTCCCGCAAAATGTCTGGGCCAGCCACAGGCCTTCACCAAGGTCGGCCCACGCAGGGCGCAGGCGATCTCGAAACTGTCCCTCGCAACGGTCAGAGTGCCTGACGACCCGGCCGGAATCAGCTTTGCGTTCGGGGCTGTCGGTCCCGCTCCCATGACGTGCCCGAAAGCGCATGCTTCTCTCGCCTCAGGGGCGCGGGATAAAGCGCATCTCAACGCCGTGACTGCACTGGCCATGTCTGAAATTACGCCGATCGATGACATGCGCTCTACCGCTGCCTACCGCAGGCGCGTGGCTGGCAACCTTCTCATGCGGCATTGCCGGGTGCTTTTCAGCCCTGCGGCGGGCAGAGGCGACGGATGATGTCTTCTATCTGCCCACGGTCCAGTTTCGCATGATCCACCGAGCCGTGAATGCCCATGCCCTCGACCAGAGCATCAAGTGCGCGGCAGGTCAGCGGATCGAAGAAACGTCCCAGCGCCTCCCGGCTGGCCTGCATCCAGTCGCGCATGATGGCCGCGAGTTCGGGCTTGCGGGCGGCAAAGGCGTATAGTTCATAACTCAGCAGCAGCGTGCGTGGCGTGGACCAGATGTTTCCGGCAATGATATCGACAAGCGCTCCTATCGCTTCCTCCCGGTTTCCGGCCTCGGCCAGCCGCCCGACAAAGGCTGCGGAACTGGCCTGAGCCACCTGCGTAAAAGCCAGTTGAAGCAGGTCGTCCATGCCGTTGAAATGATACGTCATCGAGCCAAGCGGCACCCCTGCTGCCTTGGCCACGCGGCGGTGCGTCGTGCCCTGCACGCCATGTTCCACGATCACGTCTAAAGCAGCATTGATGATGCGCTGCTTGCGGTCGGGGTCGGGGCGACGGATGGCTGAAGGGTTGCTTGACATGAGGAAACAGGTTTAGCCTTGCGCTATGTGTACGTTCGTACACAAGATGAATATCTCAACGATGTGGGATGGTAGCAGTGAGCGAGAATACCGAAAAGAACGGTTCCCCGGGCATGACACGGCGCACGGTCATCGCAGCAGGCGCAGTAGCCGGTGGCATGGCCCTGGGCGGACGGGCGCATGCCAGCGGTCGCGGCCCGTGGCGTGGCGGGGTCTGGCTCAACAAACCACACCAAAGCGCGATCAGGGCCGATGCGCTTGAGATGACAACGGACAAGGGCTCCGACTTCTGGCGCGAGACTTTCTACGGCTTCACGCGCGATAGCGGCCATTTTTACGGCCTGCATGCCCCTGCCCGCTTCACGGCGCAGCTTCGCATCCGTGCCGAATATGAAAAGCTGTACGATCAGGCCGGTCTCATGGTGCGCATTGACGAAACGCGTTGGGTCAAGGCCGGGATCGAACTCTCGGACGGGCGCGCCATGCTCAGCAGCGTGCTGACCGATGGCCGCTCGGACTGGGCCACGGCCCCCTATGAGGCCGACCCGAAAGATTTCTGGATGCGCGCAAGCGTGGCTGATGGCGTGCTGCGGCTTCAGGTCTCGGGTGATGGCAAAACCTGGCCGCTCGTGCGCCTGGCCCCCTTCCCCGTGGCTGAGTCCTATCTGGTGGGTCCGATGTGCTGCACGCCAGAGCGCGAGGGGCTGAAGGTGCGTTTTTCTGACTGGAAACTGACCCCCCCGCTTAACAAGCCACTACACGACCTGACATGATGCCCCACCGCAGCGAAAAACAGAAAATGCTGGCGGGCAAACTGTACATGGCCAGTGACCCCGAATTGCAGCGCGAACTGGCGCAGTGTGCCGAGTGGCTTGCCCGGTATAACACTGGCGACGGGTCCCTACCCGAGCGGCTGGGCGCGGTTGGGGAGAATACCTGCATTCGCCCGCCGTTTCATTGTGATTACGGCTATAATCTCTTTCTGGGGAACAACGTATTCCTCAATTTCAACTGCATCGTGCTTGATGTGGTGCCGGTCAGGATTGGCGACGGCACGCAGATCGGCCCGGGCGTGCAGATCCTCGCCGCCGACCACCCACGCGCCCCGGAACTGCGCCAGAAAATGCTGGAATCTGGCCGCTCTGTTACCATTGGCCGCAATGTCTGGATCGGTGGTGGCGCCATCATCCTGCCGGGCATCACGGTCGGGGATCATGCCATTATCGGAGCGGGCAGTGTCGTCACCCAGAATGTGGCCGCTGGCGCAACCGTGGCCGGCAATCCGGCGCGGCCTCTGCATCTCTGATAATAACCCCGGCGGATGAGCGGGCACCCATGGCTGAATTCCAGTTTCAACAGATCGATGTATTCTCCACTGAGCCGACCAGAGGCAATCCGGTGGCCGTGGTGATCGGGGCAGACGGCCTGACTACCGAGCAGATGGCCGCCTTTGCCAACTGGACAAACCTGAGCGAAACCACGTTCCTGCTCCGTCCAACCTCGCCGGATGCGGATTACAAGGTGCGTATCTTTACGCCGCAGACCGAACTGCCGTTTGCTGGCCACCCTACCTTGGGTAGCTGCCATGCCTGGCTGGCTGCGGGCGGTCAGCCGCGCGGGAACACGATCATGCAGGAATGTGGTCTGGGCCTTGTGCCGGTGCGCGCGCATAATGGCTGCCTTGCTTTTGCAGCGCCCCCATTGCAGCGATCGGGGGCGGTGGAACCCGGCCTGCTGCACCGGGTTGCAAATGGGCTGAAGATTCCCGCCTCATGCATCCGGGCTGCGGCATGGACTGATAACGGGCCGGGGTGGCTGTCCATCATGCTGGGGTCACGCCGGGAGGTGCTGGCGCTTGAACCCGATTACGCGGCCCTGTCGGACCTGTGTATCGGCGTAACAGGACCTTGGGATCCCATCCACGATGGGCAACAGGCGCAGTTCGAGGTGCGCGCCTTCGCCATGGCCTGTGGGGTGAACGAAGATCCCGTCACCGGTAGTCTGAACGCCGGGCTGGCGCAGTGGCTCATAGGCAGCGGGCTTGCGCCCGGGCATTACATTGCCAGCCAGGGTACCTGCCTTGGCCGGGCCGGACGCGTGCATGTCGATCTGGAAGATGGAAAAATCTGGGTTGGCGGGGTGACAACGACTCTGATTGCAGGCGTGCTGCGGTTATGATCCTTTCTGCGGGAATGCAACGGCCCTTTCCAGAAGAGCGGGTCAACAGACAACGGCTTTCACCATTGAGCATGTTTTTACCAAGGCTGTCTGTGTGCTCCTGTATTATTGAGCAGAAAGGCTGTTTAGGGGGGTGAACGGAAGGTCTGCTGTCAGACGCCGAGATCAGAAAAGCGGCCATTTACGCGACCGTCCATGTTCAAGATACGTATGCGCCACGCCTAGTCTCTCGACGTCGCGGTATGTATTAATCATATACTTTCCTAGATAGATATTCAGGATGCCAAAATGAGTATTATTACCAATACCAACGATTATGTACACTGATCTGTGTGATCCCATCTTTATGAGACCAATGGAACGGATGGTATTAGGGGAGCAGTAGATTGTTTCAGGTTGAACAGACAGCAGACTACGTCGATGATGTGCCCGATGTCGTCGAAGACAGTATTGTACAGCCTGTTGGCGCGTAGGACTGCCTGACATTTTCGACCGGTTTTCAAATCAGGACCGTCGTGTTTAATATGCAAGCACCTGAGCGCGGCTTCATTTTAAACGTCCATAAGGAATTGAATATGTCCGGACAGAAACAGAAAAAGGCAAGGTGTTCGGTGTTAATTATCGATTGCCAAGACAAAGGAGAAGACCCTGGCTCTGAGGGAAAATTTATCCGTCATATGCTCAACCTTATGGGCGTAGCGAACCGCTACCATTCTGTGCGCACAAAAACGCAGTTCCTGGAACTGCTATCGTCGGTGCCCACAGCCGCCGATGTAGTTCACATTGCGACACATGGGTGCGTAGAAAAGCCCCCTAATAAGAAACGAAAAAAATTTATTGGGTTCTGGACGCCTGACGAGAAACACATAACGATGCAAGAAATTGCTTCGGCTGGTATTAATCTTTTTGGAAAGACTGTTGTCTCGACGGCCTGCCTCTCAGGCCAAAAGACGCCGCGCAAAGAGTTTAAAGAAGCCACAAAATGCAAATATTATATTTCTCCGATCAAAGGCCCCTCATTTTACAATGCCGCACTTATGTGCCACATCTTTTACCATAAACACCTACAGTTAGGCCGGAGTGTTAAACAAGCCTTCTCCGAATATGAAAATCGTTATAAAAATCCGCATGTGTTTTTCCTCGAGTGAGGAAACGTGGAAATAGATAATTATTCAGCAAAAAAATGATTATAACCTCATGCCATCTGATCAAAGAGTATCGAACGTGCAGTCTCAGTTAATTTAAGTCGACCACTATTGATAAGAAAGTTAACAAATCGCTTAATATCTGCGTCCCCAGCTATCCAATGCACTTGGTTATTTCTTAGACATGCACGTAACGCCTGCTTAAAATGGCGACTCTCAAACGATTCCTGCAGGCTCATTAATTTTTCAACAATAGTGTGCGTAGTGGCAAAGTTACCACTCTCGGAAAGTTGCTCGATAAGATTCTCAATATTCTTCGTCTGTTCTGTTTTCTCGACGCAGAATTGTTCAAAACTGACAAACGATTCTCTTACATCCCCATTATTGATCAGATTTCCGACTTCACGTATTGCATGAATTTCATCTTCAACCCCGAGTCCCAGAAATCGAACTGCCGAGAGATATGTCACGGGTGATTGCTTGATGACCTCAATGTTCCTGAGCAGGAACTCCTCTAAGTCTTGCCCAGGGCCAAAAAACGAACAATCAGGTTCTATGAAAAATCCAAAAATTTCCTGATCACCAATTGAGGTGGTCAGTTCCTTTTCACATGGAAACTTCTTCATGGTGTTAAGGTAGCCCGCAGGAATAGGAAACATACTCTTGATGTTCCCATTTTCATCTACACTTTGCGCGTGAATTACCCCACTCTCACCGGAAAGAAAGATAGGCGTGCTAAATGCAGTGAGATTATTGGCAACGCTTAAAGCGCCGATACACTTCCAAACCATCATAGGACGCCCTTATGAGACAGGTATAGGCAAACCTTTTCGTAAATTAGTGCTGTATGATCTGCCGCAGCCAAACTGTAAGTGGAATACATAATGATTTCGGCTTTTAGAATATCAGAAATATTGACGTGCCCCCCTTTTTGTATCCACTCAAAAGGAGAGTTCCCGTTTTTTATGGCTTGGGGTTGGTGGGATGACAAGTGTCTCGGGGGC
>NZ_JABJWD010000164.1:0-275 GCF_013155425.1 Gluconacetobacter entanii
ACGACGGTTGCCTCGGGTGCCGGGCTTGACCTGTCGGGCAGTGTCGCGGGTAACGTGGCCGACAACGGCACGACGACGCTGGATGGTGGCACGGTTGGGGGCACCATTGCCGATAATGGCACGCTGGCCGTTACATCCAGTGGCGGCACGGCAGGGTCGCTGTCGGGCAGCGGGAACGGCACGCTTGATGGCACGCTGACGCTGGCCAATGCGGCCGATACCTATGCCGGCGCGCTGTCGGGCGCGGGTGGCCTGACGGTGGCAGGCGGGACGGA
>NZ_JABJWD010000165.1:0-1699 GCF_013155425.1 Gluconacetobacter entanii
CTCAAATGACGTCAATAACGACGTCGTTAACGACGGTAAGTTACCAGTCACAATCCTCAATCATAAGGCGGCCTCAAACGGCCGGTTACGTTCCAAACCCGGCAACATGAGCGTCATCCAGCGCATCCGAAACCATTCCCCCGACCTGTCCCACGACCTGCGATCCGACCTGCTGGATCTGCAGGTCGTTCTGCATCTGCTGGGCATCGAAGGTGTTGGTCAGCGGATGGCTGGACGTGGAGGGCGAGCGGGAGAGGTCGCCACTGGTGCTGCCGGCTGCGATCTGCACGTTCGAGCCGATGGCCGACTGCGTGACCGAGCTGGCGTCCTGATGGGTCGCGGCCCCCAGCAGGCCACCGGCATTGGCCGCCATGCCCGTGCCAATCGCGGTGGCGAAGCTGCCGGTTCCCCCCGCCCGTAGCCCCTTCGGGATTCATGACGTTGGCCTGGTGGCCCATCGTCTTCGCCGTGGCGTCGGCATGGTTGGCGATGTCATTGGCCACCAGCGTCCCCGTGGACAGCTGGTTGAGCGCGGCCCCGCCGTGCTTTCGATCACGCCCCCCCCGTTCAGGGTCGTCGTGCCACTCGCCGTGACATCAAGGCCGCCACTGCCCGCATACAGCCCGGGCTGCGTCGCCTCGGTCGAGGCATAGCTGTCTTACAACCTTACCCCTTCACAGGGTACCCCAACCCGACAGGCTGCTAGAGGTCGCCTGCTAGAATTCTTTTGTCTTCCCATACGTCTTCGTAGTTTGGGGTAATAAGAAACGTCCAGCCAGGAGCTAGTCCAAGGTATGGAATAACAATTTCGCACCAATTTGCAATATGACGAGTATGAAGTGGAACAAAGAAATCAGGTGTCGATGACATTTCCTCGCCAGCCCATATATACCATCCGCTTGTACCATTTTCTGGCAAACTCCGAACGCCATTTATTGGCAGCAACCCTGTTTTTACGTTCTTTGCTACTCCTAATTTCAAATCCCAACCACAGTCACAATACGGCGCGTGAAACCTTTCACACACGGTTAACTGAATATCCTTAAATGGATCATTTATCATAGCCCGGAACCTTCCTCATACAGCTTAAAAATTTACTAAATTGCCCGCCTGGAATTGCATCGCACGCAGGACAGTGAGGCTGTATGGTATCAAGGATTCTCTGCTGTTCGGCATTATCCAAGGTAGAGATGCGCAACGGTTTTCCGCGTCGAGTCAGCTTACCAGCAAGATGATCCGTGTCGCAAAAGAGAAGATAATTCCAGCAATGATACTCTTTCTTTCGTAGAAAGCACCAAAACACGAAATTTAGGATAGGCCATTCTGCTCATACATTCTTTTCACTCTTCAGCCTTGCAGTTACCATCATCTTCTGGATTTCATAGAAAGTCCCAGACCTTAACATCCCTAACTCTCCTGAAATTTCATAAAAACCATATAATAATATTATAGATAAATAGTAACAGCGTCCAATTTTGTATCAATGTTACCATCAAAATTAGCAGAAAAGAAATAAGCCCCTATAGAAGAAGCTGAGAATCCAAGATCATCAACTTTCGTCTCAATTCCATTTTTGTTCAAATCGTCATAGACGAATTTCATGTTATTTTGTAATAAATCAACACCTTTGTATAATAAACCGGCATCATTAAATGTTCTATAAGGTATTCTAAATTCAACACTGTCTATGGAATAATCT
>NZ_JABJWD010000166.1:0-3098 GCF_013155425.1 Gluconacetobacter entanii
CCGCTAAACTCAAGAACTTTCTGCCCCCGAAGCGGTGAACGGGGATATAGGCCCCTCACCAAAAACCGTCAATCCAAAAATGAAAAAAAGATCGTTTTTTGTATTCCGATGATGCAACAAGCCCTTGGATAAAAACGTATTTCTGGCAGTTTTACGCCGTTTTCTGGCGATCCATCAGCATATTGGTCACTGCGTTCTTGAACGGTGAAAGCGCATCGGCCACCTGCAGGCCCACGCGGCGCAACTGACGGAACGGCAGTTCGTCACGCGTATAAAGGGTGGCGATTCCGTTCGTCGCGGCGAACAGGGGCGCCGTGGCAAGGCGGTGCCGACGTTCAAACCGGCGCAGGACCGACAGGCTGCCGATCTCCTCCCCCCGTTCCATCGCCGCACCGATTTCCTGCGCCAGCGTTTCCTGCCCCTTCAGGCCGAGGTTGAACCCGTGGGCGGTAATCGGGTGCATGCCCACGGCCGCATCCCCCACCAGCGCGAATCCCGGCGTGGCGAAACGGTGCGCATAGACGCCGCGCAAGGGATAGACGTGGCGCGTACTGACCAGCCGCATGCGCCCCAGGCGGTTGCCCACGCGCTGCATGATCTGTTCGTTGAACGCATCACGCTCCATATGGCGCAGTTCCTCGATCCGATCGGGCGGGAGGGTCAGGACGATGGAGGACGCCCCCCCATTGACCGGCAGCAGGGCCACGGTCTGCCCCTCATCGAACCACTGGGTGGCCACGTGATGGTGCGGGGATTCATGCGCCATGCGGCATACCAGCATGGAGCGCCGGAAATCATGCATGACCGCGCCGATGCGCTGCATGCGCCGGATCTGTGAAAACCGGCCATCCGCCGCGACGACCAGGCGGGATGTTTCCTCCCCCCCGTCATGGACGACCGTCATGTCCCCGCGACCGTTACGCACATACTGCGTCGCGGTGCCCGCCTTTATGGTGATGCCCGGACGCTGCGCGGCCTGCGCATACAGGGCGCGGCGGATCAGGTGGTTGGAGACGAGGTAGCCCAGAGCCTCCACCCCGCGTCCGCGCGTATCGAACGTCAGCGGGTGATTGTGCCGCCCGGTTTCCACACGGGCCTCCCGCAATGGGGAAATTGCCACCTCCGGGATGTGGGGCCATGCCCCCAGCGCCCTGAGCACACCCATGGAATGATGGGTCAGCGCGATCTCACGGCCATCGAACGGCGCTTCCGCCAGCATTTCGGCAGGCGCACGTTCCAGGACCGTGACCGACAGGCCCCGCGCCTCCAGTGAAAGGGCGGTGGCCAGCCCGACCGGGCCGCCACCGATAATCGTCACATCACTCTGCACGTCTCGGATCCTTACCTGTGCGCCTGCATCAACCCCATGTCCCGCACATGCGGAGCGTTCCCGCCATGGGCCGTGATCCAGACGATTACCTGCCGTCTTTCTCATCCGCGGCGAAGCGGGTGGCCGGGCCATTCCACTGCGCGACATAACCATCAACCGGCGCGCGCCGCGCGGGACGGGCATCGGGGGCGGGCGTGCCGACAAACAGGAAGCCCGCCAGCCTGTGTGGGGCGTCAAAGCCCAGTTCGGCCGCGAACTGCGGGTCATAGGTCACGTCGCCACTGACCCACACCGCGCCAAAGCCGGTGAAATGCAGGGCGTTGAGCACATTCATCGCCGCGGCGGCCACGGCCATTTCCTGCTCGATCACGGGAATCTTGTGATCGGGACGCAGGTGCATGCCCAGCGCGATGACCAGCGGCATGGTCGAAAACCGTCCGCGCCGCTTCTCGATCTTGGCTTCCGATACTTCGGGGTCGAGGCGCTTCATGCTCGCCACCACCAGTTCGGCGACACGGGCGCGGGCTTCGTCACGGATCACGACATAACGCCACGGGCGCAGCCGCCCATGGTCGGGGGCGCACATCGCGGCGGACAGTATCCGTTCCAACTGCGCCGCGTCGGGCGCAGGCTGCACCAGCGCATCGGTGGAAAAGCGTGACAGCAGAAGATCAAGCGATGTCATATGTTACGTTCCTTCGATAACGGGCCGGGCGTGAAGGGCCTGCGTAACGGCGGGCGATGCCGCCATCGCCGCACCTGCCGTATCGCGGCATGTGGCCGTCATCATGGCCGCACCCCGTCCCGCGCATCCGCAATGCGCGTCGCACCATGCCGCAGATGCCGGCCAAAGCCAAGGGAAGCGCACATGTGCGCCAATGCGTGACAGGATCGGTATGGATTCCACCCTGCGCCTTGCTGTAGAAGCGAAAACCATGACCGAACCCCGCTTAGCCACGATTCACCGCGCCACCAGCGAAACCGACATCACCGTGTCCATCAACCTTGATGGCACCGGGCAGACACGGATCGCCACGGGCATCGGATTTTTCGACCACATGCTTACCGCGCTGGGCCGACATAGCATGTGCGACCTGACAGTGGAGGCAAAGGGCGACCTGCATATCGACTACCATCACACGGTGGAAGATACCGGCATCGCGCTGGGCAGGGCATTTGCGCAGGCCATCGGCGACAAGCGCGGCATCCGCCGGTACGGCAGCGCGCTCGTCCCGCTGGACGAGGCGCTGAGCGAGGCGGTGATCGACATTTCGGGCCGCCCCTACCTTGCATGGTCGGTGGAGTTCACCCGCGACAAGATCGGGGAGATGGACACCGAACTGTTCGAGGAGTTCTTCCGCGCCTTCGCCATGAGCGCCATGGTGACATTGCACCTTACGCAGCGTTCGGGCCGCAACTGCCACCATATTGCCGAGGCCTCGTTCAAGGCGCTGGCCCGTGCGCTGCGCATGGCCTGCGAACATGACCCGCGGGCACAGGGGACCGTCCCCTCCACCAAGGGCGTGCTGTGACCTTCTACGCCATCTGGACGCCGCCGGGGCGCCATGACGTGGTGCATGCGACCCTTGTGCCGCAGCGCATGTCATGGCTGGTCCTGCTGCTGGGATGGCCCGGACTTCTGGCGCGGGGCTGTCCCATCGCCGGGCTGATGGCCGGTGGCGTGGCGCTGGTGGCATGGGCGGTCATGCCCCATGGGCTGCCCCTGCTGGTGGTGCTGGCGGCGATGCATGTGCTGCTGGCGCTGTGT
>NZ_JABJWD010000167.1:0-92974 GCF_013155425.1 Gluconacetobacter entanii
GCAGGCGATCGCCGCCCGGCTTCTGGTCCACGAACTGGATGCCAATGCGGGTCGGCCGCCACGGCAGTTTGAGCCGCTGCCATCCTATCCCGCCCCACCTGTCGAACCAGCAGACCCTATGCCTGACCAAGAGGACATAAAAAAAGAGGTCTGATTGACCTCTCAGAACCCTCTAAGAATGCGTTCTATGGGGTTCCAAACTATGTGTCCCGCGGTTCCAATCCTGTTGGCGCGCTACATTGCTGCGATGTGGATTGCAGACATGAATGTATGAGCACAGCGGTCGTCGTATCTGGTCGCAACACGCCGCCAGTCTTTCAGTTTTGCGAACATGTTTTCGATCAGATGGCGCTTCTTATACAGATGCCAGTTGTAAGGCGGCTTTGATTTCCGGTTCTTTTTCGGGGGAATACAGGCAGTGATATTGCGTTCTGCAAGCGATAACCTGATCCGGTTGCTGTCATAGCCTCTGTGCCCGATGACTTCTTCTGTCTCGTCGGAGAGATCTGCCAGCAGCACGTCTGCGGCTTTGAAGTTACTGACCTGATCTGCTATCAGATGCAGGCGAACAGGCCGACCCTGACCATCGCACACGGCATGGAGTTTTGAGTTCAGGCCGCCTTTTGTCTGCCCGATATGGCGGGGAAAAGCCCTTTTTTGAGCAGTGACGCCGATGTCCGGTGCGCTTTGAGATGTGTCGCATCGATCATCAGGCGCTTCGAACGGCCAGCCTGTTCTGTCAGGGCGACGAAGATCCGGTCAAAGACACCCAGGCGGCTCCACCGGATGAAGCGATTATACAAAGTCTTGTGCGGACCATACGCTTTCGGGACGTCTTTCCACTGAAGGCCGTTGCGGATCACATAAACGATCCCGCTCAGAACACGCCGGTCATCCACGCGTGGCACTCCGTGCGCCAGAGGAAAAAAATGGCTCAGTCCGCTCCATCTGGCTCTCAGATCGCAAAAATACCTCATTCACAGCCTCACCTCCAGCGGTAAGCCTGTGAATCACAACGTCTCGCTCAGTTCAATAAATTAAGGGGCTGGCATAGGTAAGCCAACAGAGGCTTGATATGTTGTATGAAAGCACGTCGTCGCAGCCGGCTGCCTGTCAGCATCCAAAAGCGCCTTCTGGAGCACTTCGTGGCGGGAACGCCCGCCCGGAGCGCTGCCGAACTTGTCGGCGTCAATCGCAATACAGCGACCCTGTATTACCGGAAATTGCGAGAGATCATCGCGGAACAGATTGCTCATGAGGCACCGGTCTCAGGTGAAATCGAAGTCGATGAGAGCTATTTCGGTGGACATCGCAAAGGAAAACGGGGCCGGGGTGCTGCCGGAAAAGTGGCTGTCTTTGGCCTGCTGAAACGGCATGGCCGCGTCCATGCCGTCATGATCCCCAATGCCGGACATCAGACGCTGATGTCGATCATTCGAAAGAAAGTGCAGCCGGATTCAAACGTCTACAGCGATTCCTGGCACGCTTACGACAAACTGGATGTCTCGGAATTTCATCACGAACGCATCGATCACAGCAGGCATCTTGCCTTGGGCAGAAACCATATCAATGGCATCGAGAATTTCTGGAGCCAGGCGAAACGGCATCTGCGGCGATACAATGGAATACCAGGCAAGGACTTCCATCTCTTCCTGGCCGAGTGCGAGTGGCGCTTCAACATCCGCTCGCCTGCAAAACTCCTGAAAATCCTCATTCAATGGGCTAAACTGCCTGCGTGAATCGTTCCAAATAATCCTTACCTATGCCAGCCCCTAAATTAATAGGTCCTGAGCCTAGAACATCCTCTGCTTTTTGGTCAGAGGGGGCGGCTTGTAAGGTTTTTGGCTTTGCACGCCGGATCGCGGCATCCGTCAGCATGGATACCCCCATGCATGCAGAGAGATACCCCCATATATACCCCCATCGTATCCGTCCTTCGGCGTCTCTCCATGTCATCGCATGGCAGACCAGAAGGCGACAAAACGGCAGAAATCCCTAAAGATTGTCAACCGTTGTCACTGTATGTCAGGGGAAATTGGCGGAGGGGATGGGATTCGAACCCACGGAACGAGTTACCCCGTTCAGCGATTTAGCAAACCGCCGCCTTCAGCCTCTCGGCCACCCCTCCGCCGGGGAAAAGCGTATATTTCTACACGGCGTTTGCAGCGCTGCTTGTAGCGTGTTCCAGCAGCGCCGTCAAACGTTCATACGAAAAAAATATCCAGTTTTTACAAAACCTTTTTCAGCGCCTCGTTCACGAGGGCCGGATTGGCCTTTCCGGCCATCGCTTTCATGACCTGGCCGACGAAAAACCCGAACAGACGGTCCTTGCCACCGCGATATTCCTCAACCTTGTCGGCATGTTTGGCCATGATGTCGGCCACGACCCTGTCGATGGCCCCCGTGTCCGTCACCTGCTTCAGGCCCTTGCGCTCGACAATGTCGGCGGCGCTGTCGCCCGTCTCCAGCATGTCCTCGAACACTTCCTTGGCGATCTTGCCGTTGATCGTCCCGTCTGCAACGAGGTCCAGCATCCCGCCAAGGGCCGCCGCCGAAATCGGGCTGTCGCCGATATTGCGCCCCGTTTTGTTCAGCGCCGCGAACAGGTCGCCAGTGACCCAGTTGGCCGCCAGTCGCCCGTCACGCCCACGGGCCACGGTCTCGTAATAATCCGCGATCGCCTGCTCCGCCACCAGCACGCTGGCGTCGTAATGCGGGATCTTGTATTCCTTTTCAAAGCGGTCGCGCTTGTCATCCGGCAGTTCCGGCAGGCCCTTTTCCAGATCGCGCACCCACTCCTCCTCGATCACCAGCGGAAGCAGGTCTGGATCGGGGAAATAGCGGTAGTCGTGGGCGTCTTCCTTGCTGCGCAGGGACCGGGTCTCGTTACGCGACGGATCGAACAGGCGCGTTTCCTGATCAACCGTGCCGCCCGATTCCCAGATTTCCACCTGCCGCGTGGCCTCGACCTCGATCGCATGCATGACATAGCGGATCGAATTGACGTTCTTGATCTCGCAGCGCGTGCGGAAGGGTTCGTCCTTCTTGCGCACGGACACGTTCACGTCCGCACGCATGGAGCCTTCCTCCATGTTGCCATCGCAGGTGCCGAGGTAACGCAGGATCATGCGCAGCTTGCGCAGGTAGGCACCCGCTTCCTCGGGCGAGCGGATGTCCGGTTCGCTGACGATTTCCATCAGCGCCACACCCGCGCGGTTCAGGTCGATGAAGGAACGGGTCGGGTCCTGGTCATGCATCGACTTGCCTGCATCCTGCTCCAGATGCAGGCGCGTGATCCCGATATGGCGTACTGTTCCGTCGGACAGTTCGATCTCGACCGTCCCCTCCCCCACGATGGGATGGGTGAACTGGCTGATCTGGTATCCGGTGGGCAGGTCGGCGTAGAAGTAGTTCTTCCGGTCAAAACGGCTCTGCAGGTTGATGCGCGCCTTCAGGCCCAGTCCCGTGCGCACGGCCTGCGCCACGCATTCACGGTTGATGACCGGCAGCATGCCGGGGAAACCCGCATCCACCAGGCTGACATGGGTGTTCGCCTCCCCGCCATAGGTGGCCGAGGCTCCGGAAAACAGCTTCGACTTGCTGATGACCTGCGCGTGGACCTCAAGGCCTACGACAATTTCCCACGTTCCGGTCTTGCCTTCGATCAGGTAGGACATCACACGCCCTCCGCACGGATGGTGGGACGGTGCGTGAAGCCCGCCGCCCGTTCAAGCGCATGACCCGCCGCCAGCACGCTTTTTTCATCAAAGGGACGCCCGATCAGTTGCAGCCCCAGCGGCAGCCTGCGCTCGCTCAGACCCACCGGCAGCGACATGGCGGGCATGCCGGCCATGCTGGCGGGAACGGTGAACACGTCATTGAGGTACATCTGGACCGGATCGTCCGTCGTCTCACCCTGTGCAAAGGCCGGGGAAGGCGCAGTCGGTGTCAACAATACGTCAACCTTCTCAAAGGCTTCTGTGAAATCACGACGGATCAGGGAACGCACTTTCTGCGCCTTGAGGTAATAGGCATCGTAATAACCCGCGGACAGGACGTAGGTCCCGATCATGATGCGGCGGCGCACTTCGGTGCCAAACCCTTCCCGACGGGTCTTTTCATACATTTCATCGAGCGTCGGCGCCTCCACCCGGCGTCCGAAACGCACGCCGTCATACCGGGCGAGGTTGGACGAACATTCCGCCGGGGCGACGATGTAGTAGGTCGCAAGCCCGTATTTCGTATGCGGCAGCGAAACATCGACGATCTCGCACCCCGCATCGCGCAGCCATTCGATCCCTTTCTGCCACGAGGCCTCGATTTCGGCGGGCATGCCTTCCACGCGGTATTCACGCGGGATACCGACGCGCATGCCCTTGAGGCTGGAGGAACAGGCAGCGCGATAGTCATCAAGCGGATGATCGACGCTGGTGCTGTCCTTGGGATCAAACCCCGCCATGGACTGCAGCATGATGGCGCAATCCTCCACCGTGCGGGCCATCGGTCCCGCCTGGTCGAGCGAACTGGCGAACGCAATGGTGCCCCAGCGGCTGCACCGGCCATAGGTCGGCTTCAGCCCGACAATCCCGCAATAGGCGGCAGGCTGGCGGATGGAGCCCCCCGTATCGGTGCCGGTCGCCCCCATGGCAAGCCCCGCCGCAACGGCTGCTGCCGACCCGCCCGAGGAGCCACCGGGAACAAGGGCGGCCTGCGGATCGCCTTCACGCTTCCACGGGTTTTCGACCTTGCCGAAGGCCGACGTGATGTTGGCCGACCCCATGGCGAATTCGTCGAGGTTCGTCTTGCCCACGAACACCGCGCCATCGCGCAGCAGGTTCGCCGTCACCGTGCTTTCATACGGGGGCACAAAATTTTCCAGCATCCGGCTGGCGGCGGTGGTGCGCACGCCATTGGTGCAGAACAGGTCCTTGATCCCCAGCGGGATACCCGTCAGGACCGGGGCCTCATTCCCTGCCAGCAGGTCATCGGCGCGCTTCGCAGCCGCCAGCGCCTGTTCGGAGGTCACGGTAATGAAGGCGTTGAGCCGTCCGTTGAGCCGCCCGATCGCATCAACATGCGCGCCCACCAGTTCAGCGGCGGAGAATTCGCGCCGTCGCAACCCATCGTGCGCCGCGGCGATTGTCAGTTCGGTCAGCATTATTCAACCACCTTCGGCACAGTATAATAGGGGCCAGCCGTATCGGTGGCGTTGGACAGAACGGCGTCACGCATGTTTCCATCCGTCACGATGTCCTCACGCATGCGCAGGACCGCCGTTTCGGTCCCCACCATGGGGGCGACGCCATCGACATTGACCTCGTTGAGCTGTTCGATCCAGCCGAGGATGCCGTTCAGGTCCCCTTGCAGGGACTGCAGGTCGGATTCGTCAATACCAATCCGTGCCAGCCGGGCAATTCGGCGGACGGTCGCGGGATCAAGCGACATGAAGCAATAACTTTCCATCGTGACGGGACAAGAATACCCTGCAAGCAGGAACGCGAAGGACAATAGCCCCAGACCATGCCCCTGTTCAACATACCCGAACTGCGATCCGCCCTGCGGCCCGGACAACGCCTGATGGGAATCGATCCCGGGCAGAAGACGATCGGGATCGCGCTGTCGGATGTCTCGCTCATGCTGGCCTCACCCTGCACCACCGTGCGGCGGCGCAAGCTGTCGCTTGTCGCGGCGGAGATCGCGGAACTGGCACGAAAACACGATGTCGGCGGACTGGTGGGCGGGCTGCCGCTTTCGCTGGATGGCAGCTTCGGCCCTGCGGCGCAGGCCGCGCGCGACTGGATGATGAACCTGTCGCAGCAGGTGGGCCTGCCCGCGGCGATGTGGGACGAACGCCTGTCCTCGTCCGCGGTGAACCGCATGCTGATACAGGACGTGGACATGACCCGGCAGCGGCGCGAACAGGTGGTCGACAAAC
The DNA here is from genome assembly GCF_013155425.1 of Gluconacetobacter entanii. Taxonomy (NCBI): domain Bacteria; kingdom Pseudomonadati; phylum Pseudomonadota; class Alphaproteobacteria; order Acetobacterales; family Acetobacteraceae; genus Gluconacetobacter; species Gluconacetobacter entanii. Next base: position 5,936 of record NZ_JABJWD010000167.1, read on the forward strand.
TGGCGGCGGCCTATATCCTCCAGGCCGCACTCGACGCTTCGGCGTGATGGCGCGCGTGGATCCGGTCGCCATCCGCAGGATCGCCAAACAGCGCCTGTAGCAGCAGCAGGGTCAGGAAAACCGCGGCCAGAAGCCCGAAAGCACGGCCGAAGACCCGGAACGCCGCGATGATGAGCGCCACGAGCACGAGCGTCAGCACGACGCGCTGCACCTGCCCATGGATGCCGATGGTATCGAGCATGGCCGCCATGAACCCCTCGACCATCACAATTCCGGCGATGACGAGGCCAATGAGGCCGAACAGCATGTTGCCCAGCAGGTTGAGGGCATGGTTCATGGGCGCGCGACTTTCCCTTGCGATGGCGGTGGCAGGCGGCATGGGCACATAACGCGGGCGGGGCCCATGCGTTCGGGAAGAGCGAACACACGATGTTACGGAAAATTGCGCCCTTGCGGGCAACCCGCCCTCCCCTTGTCAGAAGGCGGCCTCCGTGCTGTTTAAGCCTGCGAAACGCGATTGGAAGGGACTGACAGCGGATGAAGATTGCCGTCATCGGGGCAGGTTACGTGGGTCTGGTATCGGGCGCGTGCCTTGCCGATTTTGGCCATGAGGTCCGTTGCATCGACCGGGATCTGCATCGTGTGGAGGGACTGCGCGCGGGACGCATGCCCATCTACGAACCCGGCCTTGCGGAACTGACGGCCCGCAACGTGGCGGAAGGCCGCCTGTCGTTCGAGCATGACCTCGCGGTCGGCATGAAGGATGCGGAGGTGATTTTCATCGCCGTGGGCACCCCCTCCCGTCCCGAGGACGGGCATGCGGACCTGACCTTCGTCTATGAAGTCACGCGCGAGATTGCGCAAAATCTCGACGGCTATGCGGTCATCGTGACGAAATCCACGGTTCCGGTCGGCACCAGTGACGAGGTGGAGCGCCTTGTGCGCTCGCTGCGTCCGGAGGCGGCGTTCTCCGTGGCGTCCAATCCGGAATTCCTGCGCGAGGGTGCTGCGATCGGGGATTTCAAGATCCCCGACCGTATCGTCGTGGGCGTGGAGGACGACCGCGCGCGTGAAGTCATGGCCGCGGTCTATCGCCCCCTGTTCCTCAACCAGGCGCCGCTGCTGTTCACCGACCGCCGCACGTCCGAACTGACGAAATACGCGGCGAATGCGTTTCTGGCGACCAAGATCACGTTCATCAACGAAATCGCCGATATCTGTGAAAAGACCGGGGCCAACGTGCAGGACGTTGCGCGCGGCATGGGCCTCGACAAGCGGATCGGGCCGAAATTCCTGCATGCCGGGCCGGGATTTGGCGGATCATGTTTCCCCAAGGATGTCCGCGCGCTGATCAAGACCGGGCAGGACTATGACGTTCCCAGTCGCATTGTGGAGGCGGTGGCCGATGTCAATGAACGGCGCAAGCGCCGGATGGGACGCAGGATCATCGCCGCGTGTGGCGGGGAAATCCGTGACCGTGTCATCGCGGTGCTCGGCCTGACCTTCAAGCCGCGCACGGATGACATGCGCGACGCCCCCTCCATCGCCATCATCCAGACACTGCGTGATGCAGGGGGGCGGGTGCATGCGTTCGACCCCGCCGGGATGGAGCAGGCCCGCGATGTTTTGGGTGACGTGACCTATTTCCAGGACCCGTACCAGGCGGTCGCCGGTGCCGACGCCGTGGCCATCGTCACGGAGTGGGAGTCCCTGCGCGCGCTGGACCTGAAGAAAATCCATGGCCTGATGCGCACGCCCGTCCTGGTCGATCTGCGCAACATCTATGTACCGGATGAGGCAAAGGCTGCCGGCTTCACCTATATCGCCGTCGGCCGCGGGGATCTGGAGGCGTAGGACACCGCTTCCCCTCTCCACCGGCATTATTTCGCTGTGGAGAGGGCGTCCCCCCATCCCAGGTTTCTGGTGACGCCTGTTGGGGAAACCTCCGAAGAAAACCGCACTCCTGACAAAAGACGACATCGGGAAACTTTTATTGTCGTCTTTGCCGACAGGCTATCCAGAAACAGGCTATTGGGGATATGGTAATCATATCCACCATATATTGCCGTCCTTGCCGAAATATCAGGAAACCATGATTCATGGGAAATACGTCGCGGGTCCAGTATGTCGCCACAGGTATCTTTGTCTGCCTTGTCATCATGGCGTCGCTGTATATCGAGCAGTCCTTCCTCGGTGCGTTCGTCTGGGGCATCATCCTGTCGATCACGGCCTTCCCGCTTTACCAGATCCTGCGTCGGCGCGGATGCGGCAACATGGTGGCGTCACTGATCATCAGCATCGGGATTTTCGCGCTGCTTGCGGTGCCCCTCGTGGCCATGGTGGCAAAGGCCGTGGGTGACCTGCCGTCACTGTATGACTGGGCCAAGTCCGCCTCACAGACAGGCATTGCGGTGCCCCGACAGGTGGAGGACCTGCCGGGGGCGGGGTCAAAGATCGTCCCCCTGTGGCGCAAATACCTGTCCGACCCCGATGAACTGCGCAACTGGCTGGGCACGGTTTCGCACACATTCGCCACCGCCGATGGAAAAACGCTGACCCACCGCCTGATGGAAATTGCCGAGACCTTCATGATCGCGGTCCTGTCGGTCTATTTCTTTCTGGTGTCCGCCGAAAGCCTGATTGGTGACATCCGCGCAGTGGGCAAGAAATTCCTCGGCCGCCGGGCAACCGATGCCATCGACAACATCGTGGGGTCGGTGCGTGGTACCGTCGCGGGCCTTGTCCTGGTCGGGATGGGCGAAGGTGCGATTATCGGGATCGGCTATTTCGTGGCCGGTACCCCTCACCCCGCACTGTTCATGCTGGTAACCGCCATCGTCAGCATCGTGCCCTTTTGCGGTCCCGTCATTCTGGCGCTGGCCGCCGCGACCACTTTTGCCGCAAGCGGCGGGACGTCTGCGCTGATTGTCGGGCTTGTCGGGGGCATTGCCTATTTCTTTGGCGACCATTTCGTACGGCCCAAACTGATCAGCGGAAATACGAAAATCCCGTTCCTTGCCGTCCTGACCGCCATATTGGGGGGCCTGCATGCCTGCGGCCTGCTGGGACTGTTTATCGGCCCTGCCGTCATCGCGGTCGCGTTCTCGCTATGGCGTTCGGCGGTGGCGGACAGTCGCGCCGATTGCGCGGCACAGTGACAGGAGGGACGGTCATGAAACCCGGTATACTGCTCGGCGGCCTGCTGGCCCTTGTCATGACAGGTACGGCAGCAAATGCCGATCCGGTAACCTTCAGCACCTATCTGAAGGATCCCGTCTGGGCAAAGCAGCTCGATGCGATGTTTGGCAAGACCCCAAAGCCAGACTGGCTGCGCAACGCCACCGAATCAGAGGCCGTTCCCGTCACCATGGATGGCAGGCCCTATACGGTGCTGCTGGCATGCAGGAAACATGATTGCGCCAACCATCAGTTGGCCGTGCTCTTTGACAAGACCGCAATCTATGGCCTGCGTTTTGAAACCCGCGATAACAGCCCGAAAGAGGAACTGACCTGGTTCAACATTGGCGGTGGGCCGGAAAGCATTGATGGAAAAACGATCCTCTATGCGGCCATTACCGGTAGCCTGTTCAACCATCCCGGGATGTTTTCTTTTCCGGCGGGAAAGTAGGGTGCGGGACCATTATCATATGACCTGGGCAGATCAGGCAGACGGAGAAACGCAGGCCTCGGCCTGCATGCAGAGGCCGCGCTGGATTGTCCGTGACCGTTAAACCGGACGGTACATCCTGTGTGACGACACTGCCCGTCCCGATAACGGCATCATCACCGATCACCACGCCCGGCAGGATGATGGCAGGGACATTGCTGTCGGGTTATGAATTACAGGCATCTGCCGCACGCAAGACTGAACTGGCCGCCATCATGCGCAAAATGGATACGCACCAGCGGGGCTGACCGGTCGGGCGTTCGCTGCACAGGTAAAAGGCAGGGGCATATCCGCTCAACTGTTTTCGCGACATTATCCCTGAACGCCAAATATCCTGCCAATGCCTGCGGTGATCACCATGGCCATCACGCCCCAGAATATGACCCGCAATGCCGGGCGTAGGGGGGCCGCACCTCCGGCACGCGCGCCAACACATCCCAGAATGGCAAGTCCCAGCAGGGAAACGACCGAAACCGTCCACGGCACCAGGCCCGACGGGGAAAGTGTGGCGCCCAGCACGGGCAGCATGGCCCCTGATGCAAAGGCACACGCGGAGGCAAGGGCAGCCTGGACCGGGCGCGCTGCCGTTTCTTCGGAAATGCCAAGTTCATCGCGGGCATGGGCGCCCAGCGCATCATGTTTCATCAGCGCAACGGCAACCCTGCGCGCCAGAAGGTTATCAAGACCACGCTTCCGGTAAATACCGGCAAGTTCGCCCACTTCGGCATCCCAACTGCTGCCCAGTTCCCTTTTTTCCCGCGCCAGGTCGGCTTTTTCCGAATCTGCCTGTGAACTGACGGACACATATTCGCCCGCAGCCATGGACATTGCGCCTGCCACCAGGCTGGAGATACCGGCCAGCAATATGCTCCCCCGTGTCGCATGGGCGCTTGCCACACCGATGATGAGGCTGGACGTTGACAGGATGCCGTCATTCGCCCCCAGTACGGCGGCCCGCAGCCAGCCAAGACGCGATGTGGCATGCACCTCCCGCGTATCGGGCACGCCGTCATCTGCTGCATTCATCAGTCATATTCCCTGCATCCAGATATTCCATACGCAACACCGGCATGGACAATGGGTTCGTGAAAACATGTGTCCCGGGCATGGGGTGTCACAAAACGGCATGTTTCAGGCCCCATCATATGGCCCGGACATGACGCAAACCTGAACGCATGGCCTTACGCTCCCTCCGGCGCGGATGTTATTTCAGCATCCGGAAATGCAAGGAAAATCCCGAACCCCCTGCCCGTCCCCGCAAGGGGCGAACACAGGCGGAAGGAAACATCCATCTGCGTGGCGATATTGTTGGCAATGGCCAACCCAAGGCCACTTCCATGCGCACCGGTCCCGCCCCGCACGAACGGACTGGTCAGTCGTGCCAGCATGTCCGGCGCCAGTGCGGGGCAGTCGTTGGTGATATCGATGCCACCATCAGGCGTGACGGCAACATGCACCGCCGTGCCGGGACTGCCATGCAGCAGCGCGTTTTCAAGCAGGTTGCGCAGCATGATGCCGGTCGCATCCATGTCGCCATGCACGAATATGTGGCTGATGCCATTCGTCTTCATGACGATATTGCGCCCGTCGCGCGGGATATGCCCCAGATCATCGACCAGGACATGCAGCACGGTCAGCAGGTCAAAACGATTGCGCCTGAAAGCAATGCCGGAAGACGCGCGCGAAAACTGCAGCAGTTTTTCCACACTCCGGGCCAGTCGGCGGGTACGTTCGGCAATGATATCCACCCGCTTTCCCGCCTCTGATTGCGCAGGCACCATGCGGCCCAGCATCTGCACCTGCGCCAGAAGGGCGCCCAGCGGGTTGCGCAGTTCATGCGCGGCACTCGCCGCGAAGGCACGTTCCGTAGACAGCGCCGTTTCCAGACGGGACAGCAGGGTATTGACGGCGTGCTGGATGGGAACCAGTTCGACCGGCAGGTCAAGTGATGCGATGGGCCGCAGGTTCCCGCTGCCACGCACCTGCATTTCATCATGCAACCGCCCCAATGGACGCAGGGCGCGACGCACGATCAGGCGCACCAGCACCCAGATGACAGGCAGGAACACCAGTATCGGCACGATCGCGATGGCCGTGGCACGCAGCAGGGCCCCACGGCGATGCAATGTGGGTTCGCCCACCAGCACACGATACGCCGTCGTGGTGGGCGCTGCGATATACACCCTGAAAAGCGGCGTATCGGCAAATCCCGTGTGTATGTCAGGCACAAAAGGCCGGACCGGAGCATTCTGGGAGCGCAGCACGACATGCCCCGCCCGATCGACCACCTGATAGGCCAGCGTCCGTGGCCCGACATCGGGCACCCAGGCGACAGTACCCGACTGCGGCCCATGAAGCTGGGTTGCAATCGTCGCCTGCAGGCGTTCGGAGACTTCCTGCAGGGAATTGTCCAGCCGCTCCGTTATTTCATAGCGCGTGAAACCGGCGACCGCGATGCTGAGCGTCACAAGGCTCAGCATGACGACGCTCAGGACACTGCTGACGATCCGGGCGGCAAGGCTCCATCGCTTCATGCGGCTTCCCCGTCGGCAAGGCAGTATCCCCGCCCCCGCACGGTCCTGATGACCGCATTGCCTACTTTCTTGCGCAGGCGACTGATGAAGACCTCGACCGTATTGCTGTCCACGTCACGGTCCAGCGCATACAGCGCCGTGTCGATCTGCTGGCGGGAATAGATCTGCCCGGGACTGCGCGACAGGAGTTCCATGATCGCCCATTCGCGCGCGGTCAGGTCAAGCCTCTGCCCGTCACGCGATACGGAACGGTTTTCACGGTCGATCGTGACCTCGTCCACCCGGTAGCACGCCTGCCTGCGTGGGGTGGCATACCGCCGCGCCACGGCCGCGATCCGCGCGACAAGTTCATTCAGGTCATAAGGCTTGACGATATAATCATCCGCCCCGTCGGACAGGCCGGCAATCCGGTCGCTGATCTGGTCCTCCGCCGTGGTGATGAGGATGGCGATATCCATGGACGTACGCCGTATGTCACGCAGCAGGGCGCGTCCGTTCCCGTCCGGCAGGCCAAGGTCGAGCAGCATGAAATCATAATCCACGGTGGCAATGGCCGCGCGCGCCTCCTCCAGCGTCGTGAACCAGTCCACCGCATGCCCGTCCATCCGCACGCGTTCCTGCACCGCCGCCCCCAGGTCATGTTCATCCTCGACCACAAGAATACGCATCAGTCCTGGACCTTCTCTTTCATCACCCGGGCATAGAGCGACGGCAGCACCAGCAGCGTCAGCAGCGTGGATGTCACCAGTCCGCCAATCACCACGCTGGCCAGCGGGCGTTCGACCTCCGCCCCCGCGCTCTGGGAAAACGCCATGGGGAAAAAGCCCAGACTGGCGACAAGCGCGGTGGCCATGACCGGGCGGAAGCGGGATTCCGCCGCCGCAAAGGCCGCCTGCGCCACCGCCATGCCCCGCGCCCGCAGGGCCGAGATCTCGCTGACCAGCACTACGCCGTTGAGGATGGCCACGCCAAACAGCGCGATGAAGCCGATCCCCGCCGAAATGCTGAACGGCATGCCCCGCAGCGTCAGCGCGATCACCCCGCCCGTGGCCGCCACCGGCAGGTTGACAAAGACCAGAAGGGCAGGCCGCACCGCGCCAAACGCCACCACCAGCAGCGCAAAGATCAGGCCCAGCGCGATGGGCAGGACGATTTCCAGACGCCGCATGGCCGATTGCAGGTTCCGGAACTGCCCGTCCCACTGCAGGGTATAGCCTGCGGGCAGCCTGACATCACGCGCCACGCGGGCCTGTGCCTCCGCCACGAAGGATGCAAGGTCGCGCCCGCGCACATTGGCCTGCACCACCATGCGCCGACGCACGCCATCGCGACTGATGCGCGGCGGGCCATCGACCTCATGCACATGGGCGACCTGCGACAGCATGACGCTCCCCTGCCCGTCCATGCGCCGGACCTGCAGCGCGCCAATGGCCGCGGCCGAACCGGCGGCACGCGGGTCAAGGCGCACCTGCGTGCCAATGATGGCGTTGTCCACGATCACGGGACGCGCACCGATATGTCCGCCCACCGCCTCCACCATATCCAGGATGTCCTGCACCGCCACGTTGCGGCTGGCGGCCTGCGTGCGGTCGATATCGGCCACGATCAGCGGCACGGTGCCATCACCCGCCGCCGCCACGTCCGCCGCCCCCTTCACGCCTGACATGGATGCCACCACCCGGTCGCCAAGGTCGGCCAGCTTTGCAAGGTCATCGCCAAAGATCGACACGGCGATCTGCGTGCGCACCCCCGACAGCAGGTCGTCCATGCGCATCTGCACCGGCTGGCTCCATGAATACAGCGCATCGGGCAGTTCGCGCCGCAGGGTATCGTCCATCGCGGCCACCAGTCCCGCCTGCGTCCGGGCGGTTTTCCATGTGGACGGATCATTGAGGAAGATGAAGCTGTCGGTCTCGTTCACGCCCATCGGGTCGGTGGGAATGGCGGACGTGCCGGTATTGCTGACCACGGAGCGGACCTCGGGGAAGCGGCGCAGGATCTGCTCCTGCTTCGTGACCGACGCCAGTACGGTCTCAAGCGAGGCCGAGGGCAGCCGCGTGGTCGTGACCGCAAGTGCACCTTCATCAAGCTGGGGTATGAACTCCCCCCCCAGTCGCGTCGCAAGTCCCGCAGAGATCGCCAGCACGGCGATCGTGCCGCCAAACAGGATACGCGGGTGCGCCTCGCCCCATGTCACCATGCGGGTATAGGGACGGCGCATGAAGGCGATCAGCCGCGTATCGCCCGCAGGCCGGACACGCGCCAGCGCAAGGGTGGCCAGCACGGGAATGCAGATGAAGCAGTACGCCAGAGAGGCCAGCAGCGCCATGATGACCGTCTGCGCCATGGGGCGGAACATGTGCCCCTCGATCCCCTGCAGGGTCAGGATGGGCAGGTAGACCATGATGATGACCAGGATGGCGAACCCCACCGGACGCATGACCTGCTGCACGGAGGAGATCACAAGCGGGATGAAGGACGCATCCGGTTCCTCCTCCCGCCGGGACAGGACATGTTCGATCACCACCAGCGACCCGTCCACGATCATGCCGAAATCGATCGCGCCGAGGCTGAGCAGGTTGGCCGATATCCCGAACTGCCGCATCCCTGCCATGGCGCAGACCAGGGCCACCGGAATGACCGAGGCAATGACCAGCGCTGCCTGCCAGTGGCCGATCACCACCACCAGCACGCCCACCACCAGCACTGCCCCCATAACCAGGTTGTCGCGCACGGTGGCGATCGTCTGCCCCGTCAGGGTGGCGCGGGTGTAATAGGGCTCCAGCGTAACGCCTGCGGGCAGCGCCTGCCTGATGCCGGGCAGGGCACGGTTGATGGCGGCAAGGGTGGCATTGGAACTCGCCCCGCTTTCCATCATCACCACGCCGATCACGATCTCCCCCCGCCCGTCGCGCGTCACGGCCCCCAGTCGCGTACGCGCGCCCGTGGTGATGCGCCCGAGGTCACGCAGGCGCACGACAGACCCATCGGGATTGGTCCGCACCGCGATGTTGCCGAAATCCGCAAGGCTGCTGATCAGGCCGCGTCCGACCACGCTCTGCTGTTCGGCATGATGTGTGATCCACCCGCCGCCGGATGCCGCATTGTTCGCATCCACCGCGCGATAGACCTCGCCCACCGAAAGGTTGGCCCCGATCATCCGCGCGGGGTCCAGCGTGACCTCATAGGTTTCCTCCGCCCCTCCGTTGACGTTGACGTCCACCACACCGGGGACAAGGCGCATCTGTGGCACCACGGTCCAGTTCATGATGCGGTTGAGGTCCATGGGGGAACGCCCGCTGCCCCGGATCTGGAACTGCATGATCTCGCCCATGCCGGTGGCAAGCGGCCCCATGCTGACGGTGATGCCGGGCACGGAGATACTGGCGCGCGCCTGCTGTATGCGCTCGTTCACGCGGGTGCGGTCAAGGTTGATGTCCGTCGCATCCTCAAACTGCACATACACCACCGACACCCCGCCACGGGAGACGGAGCGCAGGTCGGTCATGCCGGGGATGCCGGTCATGCTGGCCTCCACGGGAAAGGTGATGAGCTTTTCCACCTCCTCCGTCGCAAGGCCGGGTGCAACGACCGAGACGAGCACCTGTTTTGGCGAGATGTCGGGCACGGCCTCCACCGGCAGGCCCAGCACCGCCACGATGCCCGCCACCAGCAGCAGGCCAAGGCCGCCGAGCACCAGCATGCGCGCACGCAGCAGCGCCTCAAGGTACCTCCGCGCCATCAGTCCGCGTCCATTCCGGCAAGCCCGATGACCGAACGCAGGGCGAAGCTGCCATGGTCCACGACCGCCTCGCCCCCCTTCAGGCCGGAGCGGATGACCGCCCGCGTCCCGTCATCGAGCGCCACATCGACCATGACGGGCCGGTAGTCGGTTTCACTTGCACGGACGAACACGACGCTGTGGCCGTCGATCCGCTGGATCGCAGCGGAAGGCACGACAATGCCCGCTACACTGTCACGTTCGGCCAGCGTCGCGTCAAAGACCATGCCGGGCACCAGCGCGCCATGCGGGCTTGCGACGCTGCTGATGACGCGGACCAGCCCGGTCAGCGGGCTTGCCATGCCATCGACCGTATCGATACGCGATGCCAGCGGCCCCTGCGTCGTCTGCGTCACCTGCGCCCCACCGACCTGCACACGCGCCGCCTGGTCGGGGGCGATGTCAGAGACGATCCAGACACTGGACAGGTCCGCGATGGTGGCCACGTCCATGTTCGAGGTCAGGTCCCCCGCCACGGAGGTGTCGATCGCCTGCACCATGCCATCGACCGGGGAAATCAGGGTCGAGGTTTCATCCTGTCCCTCGCGCCCGCCCTGTTCGGAGGTTGAATTGAACTCCTCGTCAAAACGGTGGCCCAGCGTGTCCACGTCGGCCTGGCGTGCGCGCATGGTCGCATCGGCCTGCGCCAGCGCATCCTGCCTGCGGCGCAGTTCGGCGACGGAAATGACCCCGCCCACCAGCGCCCTGGCCCGCTGCACTGCGGCGGCGGCATCCGCACGGGCCGCGCGCGCGGCGGTCAGCGCCGCGCCCATCTGCGTCGCCTGCAGGCGCGCGACATGCAGCGAATGGTCCTGGTACCGCAGCAGCGCCTGCCCCCGGCGGACCGGCGTGCCCGGCCGCACCAGCACCGCAAGTACCTTGCCATTGCCTGCGGGATGGATGTGCACCACCCGCGTCGTGTCCGCCATGACCCGACTGATGACCGGCAGCGTCAGCGCAAGGGTGCCGGGCGTGGCCGTGGTGACGCTCACGCCTTCGTTGGCGACGGCCGCCGCGTCCAGCCTGACGACCGGAGGCAGCGTTTCATCAGCGGCATGGGCCGGCAGGCACGACATGCCTGACACGAACATGGCCGCAGCAATACGCCAGACACCCCCTGTCATGGCACGATGCCTGTCGCGATCAGCATGCGGATGCTGGCGACATGCCACTCCACCTCCGCCCGGGCGCTGGCCAGGCGGGTCGTGCATGCCGCCTGCCGGGCCGCAAGTGCCGCATCCAGACCGACCTCCCCCAGGCGCCAGGCGCGTTCATGTGCCTGCGCCCGCCTTTCCATCTCCGCGGCGGCGGCACGCGTCGTCTGCCGCGCCGTGGTGGCCGCGATCAGGCGTTCACGCACGCGCGTCATTTCCAGATGCACCATGCGCCGGGCCTGCGTTTCCTGGCTGCTTGCCGCGGCCAGGCGGTTGCGGGCCTCGGACATGATGGGGGTATTCCGGACCTCGCTGGGCAGGGGGATGCTGAAATTCAGGCCCACGCGGTCATCCCATGGGCTGGCATACTGCTTTTCATGGATCGCATCGACGCCGATTTCCGGATTGGGCATGAAGGAACGCCGCGCCAGTTTCATGTTCGCCTCCGCAGCTTCGACGTTGCGGTGCGCGACCCTGATGCGCGGATCATTCTCCTCGATATCGCGCGGGGTGACGAAACGGGCATGGGTCACATCATCACCGCCATAACGTGACAGGTCCGGCATGCCCGGCCGGCCAAGCAGTACCTCGAGTGCCGCCGTGGCATTTTCGGCCTCCTCCTGCGCCAGGGCCAGTTCGTTACGGGCGTTTTCCATCGCCGCCTGCGCCATCTGCCCATCGGCGGAGGCCAGTTCGCCCCCACGCACCGCATGCGCGACACTGGCGCTGATCCGGGCCGTTGCCTCATGCAGGTCACGGGCGACCTCCACGCGCGTCCGGGCGATCCGGGCGGCGGCACTGGCGTCAAGCACCCGGACCGACAGCGCCATATGTTCGACATTGATCTGTTCATCAATGGACAGGGCCTCGGCGCTGGCGACCTGTTTCGTCGCACTTCCCTGTCCCGGCAGCCACAGCGGCACCGACACCCCGCCCTGATAGGTGGTATAGCCTTCGTTACTGCCCAGCATATGGTCATCCATATATTCACCCGACACGGTCGGGCCGCCGGCGAACCAAGATCCCGCCGCACTGGCGCGGGCTTTGGCGGAATGATGCCCGACCTGCAGTTCGGTGCGGACGGGATCAATGGCCCATGCCATTGCGACCGCTTCATGAAAGGACAGCGCGGACGGCGGTGTCTGCGCACGCAGGGGGGAAAACCACGCCACGGCACAGAGCATGGTTGCAAGCACGACCGGCAGCATCGATGGGTCAGGCCTTTCCCGTCATGGAATGACGGGACCGCCGCGACCGACCCGCGCGGCAAGATCGTCCCACAGGCGCGCCATCAGGAGATTGACGTCCGAAGTTATCGAGAAAGGGGACTGCGACCGTGCAAGTGGGGAAAGGGACATGCGCTCCCCGATGACGAAATGTCCCCGGGAGTACAGGCGCGCGGAAATCGCCCCCTGCTGCCCCTGCCCTATTGGGCGCATGACCGCGATATGCAGGTGGGGTGCCGGGGTGGCGATCAGGCCCAGCGCATGCAGTTCCGCCTCGCTGGAGGGGCAGGCCACCCCCTGCAGCACGGCATCGCGCAATACGGAATGGGGATACCCGCCATACATGCCGTTCACATGCAGTCGGATCCCCTGCTGGATCGTCATGCATATGCCTTCGGTGCCGCTTTCTGCCCGTGCGTCGCGTAGGGTCAGGGACAAAGCACAGGCGGCACACAGGCTGGCCAGAAATATCCTTAGCATAATATGTGGCGTTTCCCCGGCAGAGACAAAACCCATGTCATCATCGCAATGACTTCACGGTTATAGCAGGGAAAGCTGACACGAACCTGAACAAATGGCCCGCTGCAGAAATTTTCAGGACATTCCATTGTGAAAATAATTATCATTACAATGAAATGTCCCATACCGGACACGAAGGCAGGTATTATTACTTTCCTGCTTCGCCCGGGACGTCATTTCCCGCCTGTTGCAGGGCGGTCAGGGCGCGCATGCCATGAAGGGGCGTGGCATCCATCCGGACGGGAAACGATGCCAGATGCGGGGACGTCATGTCCGTATCCGGTGGAGTGAATTGACGGCAGGCGTTTCCGGGCGCTGCTTTTTTAAAAAGCGCCCCTGCCCTGAAGCTTTTTGAAAAAAGCTTTACCGGAAACCTCCTGGGGGTTCAGGACCTGTTCCAAGTGGCGGGGCCAGATTTCAGGGCGCAACCTGCTACCCGAAAAAACCGGGCGCGTCATATGAAATCTGACGCCAAAAACGCATGACTGGCTTTACTGACAAGCGCTGGTCTTTCTTCATCGACATCCATATCTGCGCCTGAACAATTTTTTCGTGAGCAACGTGGATGAAGAATACCGGTCTTTCGGCAGGCATGATGCTGGCATTCGCGGCGTTCGCCTCGTTTTCGATCAGCGACGCTTATTCCAAGCTGCTCGCGGGGCAGGTTGACCCGTTTGAGGTGGCATTTTTCGGTGGCGTGTTCGGCCTGCTGCTGATTCCGTTCATACGCGGGAAAAACGAATCCTGCCGTGACCTGTTCGTCATCCGCCAGCCTGTGATGTGGATGGTGCGGGCAGCGTCCACCTTTGCCGCAACGGCGGCAAGTGTCGAAGCCTTCATGCTGCTGCCCATGCCGGAGGCATTTTCGCTTATTTTCCTCATGCCGCTGTTCGTGACCATTCTTTCAGTCGTGCTGCTGCGCGAAAAAGTCTCCGCACTGGGATGGATGTCGGTCATCGTGGGGTTTGCCGGTGTCCTGATCGTGCTGCGCCCCGGCCTGCGCGCGTTGCAGTTCGGGCACCTGTGTGCGCTGATTGCGGCAATGGCCAGCGCCGTGGGCGTCATCGCCTACAGGCTGTCCGGCAGGAACACGCCCCGCCTGTCCATGTTCGGCTCCAGCCTCTGTGGCCCGCTGCTGGGCAATGGCGTGCTCATGACCGCACATGCAAGCTGGCCGCACGGGGCCACGGCCTGGATGTTCCTGTTTGGCTACGGCTTTCTTGCCGCACTTGGACAACTGCTCATGATGCTGGCCACCGCCCGGGCCGAGGCCAGCACAATCGCCCTGCCGCAATACAGCCAGATGCTGTGGGCCGTGGCGTTCAGCTACTACGTGTTCCATGAACCGCTCGACGACTGGACCTTTGTCGGCATCGCGGTGATCATCTCCTCCGCCCTGTTCAAATGGGTCTGGCCGGGTGTGGCGGGCAGGATGGCGGCCATGAAGCGGCAGCGGGCCATGCGGCCGCCCTATGACCCCTGCCCCCTGGCCTGACACCGGGGCAAGGTGCCGTTTGTGGGAAAGGCGGCACCTGAAACCTTCTGTTTTATCAAGGCTGTTTTCGCACGCATCACGACCGGATCGCATAATGCCCGTCCCTTGACCCGCAGGCGGCCGGGCTAGAACGTAATGCTGCTGTGCAGGCCAAAGACGGCTTCATTCCCCACACGACGGTTACAGGACACGCCGTAATCCGGCACACCGCCGGAGGGATGCCAGATGTACTGGAAATCCGGCTGCATCACCAGCCATGGCGTGACCTGCGCCTGATAGGTCAGTTCAAGGTGATTCTCGTTACCCTGCACCGGACTATAGGCACCGGTCCGCGCCACATTACGGTCGAACTGGCGCTCCCCCGAACTGACACGGCCGATCCCCCAGCCCAGCCCCAGCGTATCATTATCGCGCCCCCGGAACGGGGCTTTCAGGTTGAATCCGGCATCCATGGCAAAACTGATGAGGTTACGATCGCCACCATTGCCCGTGGCGCGGACAAACAGCCCCAGTGAACGTGTGGATGTGAGCGAGGGCCGCCAGATCATCTGGTCAATGATGCCATAGACCATCCAGTCCCCCCGGTCCCAGCGCGGGATGCCGGTACTGTCATCGGGCCCGCCAAGCGCCTGCCCCATGTTGTTGTAGCGGTAATCAGGGAACCTGCCGGTATCGTAATAACCACCCAGCTTGTACACACCCGGTAGTCCCGGATCCTTGCCCGCACTGGACATGTCGTCAGGCTGCTGGTTGAGGGCATATTGCAGTTCGGTG
The DNA here is from genome assembly GCF_013155425.1 of Gluconacetobacter entanii. Taxonomy (NCBI): domain Bacteria; kingdom Pseudomonadati; phylum Pseudomonadota; class Alphaproteobacteria; order Acetobacterales; family Acetobacteraceae; genus Gluconacetobacter; species Gluconacetobacter entanii. The sequence goes on from NZ_JABJWD010000167.1 coordinate 21,086, forward strand.
ATCAGCAGGGCACCGGTCCCCATGTTGAACTGCGTGCCGCTGCCGTCATTTGTGACCTGGTTGGTCGGATCGGCCCCGTTGCCGCCATTCTGGATGGCAAAGGAATTGTCCCGGTTCCCGGGCGGATTATCATCGGCAGCCGCAAACATGAAGGTGAATGCCTGGCTGGGACGGTAACGGACCCTGACGGCGGGCGAGGCAAGCGGCCAGGACGGCCCGCCACTGTACAGATTGAGCGACGGGGCCATCGGCCAGCCAAAGCTCGCATTCAGGTAGAGTGCTGCGTAATCGCTGATGAGAAATTCGGTATCAAGGTCCTGCTGCCCGATCTTCACATCCAGCTTTCCGTTCAGGAAGGACTGCTGGTACCACAGTTCGAACAGGCGGGTGGAACGATCGGCCTCGAACCCGCTGACGGGGTTGAAATCGGCCAGATGATCCTGCGAGATGGAGCGCCCACGTGTCTGTAACGCACTGACATTGAACAGTCCCCCCTTCAGGCCGAACAGTTTTTCCGTATCAATGGTCAGGGTCGGCATGGTCACGCCATCATAGGCAGGGCCTGTGCCGGAGCCATGCACGCCGTCATTGGCGGAGGGTGTGCCACCGGTGCCATTGCCCCAAACCTCGTCGACATCCTGAATGTCGAAGGTAATGCCATGTTTGTACAGCCATGGCCGCGCGCCCCACATGTTCCCCAGCAGACTGCCGCTGGTGTCGGGCCGGTCGTCCTCTGCGGCCTTTTCCGCGGTTTCGGCCTGTGCACGCTGCGAATCCCGTACGCTGGCGGGATCGATTTGCTCGATCAGCGGAGTGGAGTTGCCAAGCCGGACACGGTCCTGCGCAATCTGGGTCTGGGGTGCCTGCGCGCAGGCATTCGAATATGCAAAAAAACTTCCCACCAACGCGGAATTGATAAAAAGCATACGGACCGGGCATCGCAGAGCACACCGGGAAGCAGAAAACGTCATCAAAGGAGCCTGTCAGGGACATGTCGGGCAAAAATAAACAACAATTCCGGATGCAGCCATCTCCTGAACAGGAAACGGGCATGCATATCGCCACAACAGGACTTCAGGAAAGAAAATACATCACATCCTGACCCATCCCTGGCTCCGTCCGCCCGGCGACATGCCTGCCGCTGTCTTTTGCAACATGTGGCCAGCATCATTGATTGAGGTGTCCGCAATCTCAAAACCCGTCCGCGCGGAACGCATCTGTTCACATACAAAAAAAGCGGGCATCCTTTTCCCATGCGCCTGTATCCCGCCCTGCTCGCCTTCCTGCTCCTTGACGCGACCGCCTGTGCGGCCGCGCCAAATCCTGCGGAGATCGTCGCGCATGCGCCAGACAGCGCATGGCGAACGGTTGCCCCGGAACGGCTCCTGCTGATGACGACAGCCGATGGCAGGCGTATCATCATCGAACTTGCATCGGACTTCGCCCCCGTCCATGTGGCCAATGTCATACGTCTTGCACGGACCCATGCGTGGGAGGGAGGCGCCATCATCCGCGTGCAGGACAATTATGTCGTGCAGTGGCGTGTGCGGGACGAAAAGGCGCCGCCGCCAAAAGGCTTCATAAAGACCCCACCCGCTGAATATGACCGGCCCCTGGCGGGTATCGGGTTTCGCCCACTGGGCTATCCTGATTCCTACGCACCGCAGGCCGGGATCGCGGCGGACTGGGCCGTGGGAAGCGATGGCGTGCGGGTGTGGCCCGCGCAATGTTATGGAACCGTGGGCGTGGCGCGCGACATGCCGCCGGATACCGGTGACGGACAGGAACTTTATGTCGTCAATGGTGAGGCCCCGCGACAGCTTGATCGCAATCTCGCGGTTGTTGGACGGGTTCTCGTGGGGATGGAACTGCTCGGTTCGCTCCCGCGCGGGACGGGATCGCTGGGTTTTTATACCGACGCGCACCAGGACGTTCCGATCAAAAGCATGACGCTCGCCGCTGACCTGCCGCCGGCGGCACGTCCGAACATTCAGACGATGCGAACACAAAGTCCTTCATTTGACGCCTATCTCGCGGCACGCGCGGCGCGGACGGATCCGTTTTTTGTTCATGCAGCGCATGGCGTCGCGCTGTGCAACGTCCCCATCCCGTCGCGGGAGGTCCGATAACGCAGGGGGAAAGACCGGACGGACGTGGATAGCAAAAACAGCAGTCCGGATTTTCCATGCCTCCCCACTATCTCGTCTCCGGCGGCCCATGTGCATATGGCAGAGGAACCGTCCTGCCCATGTATTCGTTGCCCCCAGGCCAATATCAGGAGGCTTTGATGTCTTACCGCGGAAAGATGGGACTGGCGTGCATGGCCATGCTGGTCTGTGGCTATCCTCTGGCGGCACATGCGCAGTTTGCCGCGCCCCGCTCCTCACCGGGGAAGCCGGTTACCACGACGCCACCGCCAGTACACGATCAGGCCGGATCATCGGCTCATCAGCATGGCAAAACCCATGGCGTGCCAGAGCAGTATCCATCAGGCCAACCGCCTGCAGGACAGGAGCCGGTAACAAGCGATCAGCAGAGAACAAAGCAGGCAGCGCCCATGCAGTAACGGCGGACGCGGCGCCCGTCGCCGCTCCTTGCCTCCCGGGATCAGGTGTGTGGTCCCAGCGCCATCTGCACCGCGCATGCCCGCCGTTGCCTGCGCCACAGGAACAGCCCCACCCCGGCACCAGCCGAGACAAGGCTGCCCGCGAACCCGGCCAGCAGGCCCGCGACGAAGATGCTCACGATGCCTGGATCGCCGCGTCGTCGGCCTTGCACCTGGCGTAGATCGCCTCGATATCGGCGGCGATCGGACCGCCTGACGACACGGTGTCTTCCACCGCCGTCTCGATCGTGGTCCATGCCTCGGGGCCATATTTCTCGATCAGGCCGAGGACGAGGCTCGTGCTGTTGACGATGGCATTCAGGACCGCCTGCATTCCGGGCAGGCCATCTCCCCTCGCCTCGCCCCATGCAGTGCGCGCTGCGGTGTCCGGATGCTGGTGAGGCAGCAACGCGTGCCCTCATGAGCACCACGCGCAGAAAGTCGGATTGGTGACACTTCGGGCAGAGAGTGCGTCGGACAACGGCTGACAGCAAAAAGCCGCCCGGGGGCGCTCATTAATTGTTAATTCCATTGACGGCCATCCATCTACAGATAACGATTAACTCATGATTAGATATTTTTGGAATGCTGGCGTGAAAAAACTATTATTAATTACATTGGCATCCACCGCTCTGACAGCCCATGCCTATGCCGATGATATCAAACTTCCGGATGGCACCCCTGCAAGCGTGGACAGTCAAACGCCCTGTAAGACGGATGGATATAAGGACTATCCAATTTGCATCAATGCGATGCTACAGACCCCATCCGATGGCGGGGGAACCATTGATATCCGCGCCATTGAGGCTCTCTTACCCAAAGGCGCGGAGAAAGCAGTCATTATCAGCGAAATACTGGCGACACGTGTAATGCCAATGAATGTGTCGTTAAGTCATTTTGATGACAAGGACATTACATGGCCCGCGTCTGAATTCCCCCTTGATCATATCACCATTCCCAATAACGGGACCTATCAGGTAGTTTTAAGCACCAATAATGGCGGAAAGTCTTGGGGGCTGCGAATAGTGATAGAACAGGCGGGATACACGGAATGATTTCTTGTGCCACGCCTTACCCGGAACTGCCCTGAAGATACCGCCAGCCTGCTTCCTGCCATCATAAAACTGAAATGGCTGCCAGAATCTGGCTATGCTCTCATCCCCTGAAGATATAGAAAATATCCTTCACGCTACATCACCTGTATAGGCAGTGCAGCGATCAATTTCCCCCTGTTGGACATCAGTCCGGAACACCTCGTACATGACCTGCTATATCGGACTGATCCGTAAAGACGCCGACAGTGATTTCGGGGTTGATTTCCCAGACTTCCCCGGTTGCGTCTCTGCTGGCAGCACACTGGCTGAAGCGCAGCAGATGGCGAAGGAAGCCTTCATGCGAGAAGATGGCGAGGTTCTACCCGCCCCATCTTCCTTGGAAAACATCATGTCTGACCCCGAAAATCGGGATGGCAGTCCGGTTGTGATAGAGGTCGATTAGAAAAGGCGAAACCGGGCTAATGATGGATATCCGACCGATCCGCACTGACGCGGATTACGAATGGGCGCTCAAGGAAATAGAACCGTATTTCGACCATGAACCTGCACGCGGCACACCAGAGGCTGACCGCTTTGACGTGCTGGCGACCCTGATCGAGGCCTATGAAGAACGGGTCCATCGGATCCCTGCCCCCTCCCCTCTGGAGGTGCTGCGCTTCCATATGGACCAGAACGGGCTGACGCAGGCGGACCTTGCACACGTGATCGGCTCCCGCTCCCGCGCCAGCGAGGTCATGGGCGGACACCGTTCCCTCAGTCTGGCGATGATTGCAGCCATCCGCGCCGCATGGAAAATCCCGGCTGACCTGCTGATGTCGGCACCCGTGGATGTGGCGACAGAGTAGCAGCGGTGCATAACAACTCTGCAGACAGCGCGTTGGAGCGACTCTTTCATCTATGGAATGTTTTCTCTCCAAGGAGACATCCATGACAGTAGAATGCCCTAATTGTGTATCTAAGAAGGTTCAATACATAAAAATGGTGAAAAAGTCGGAACTGCAATTGGAGGAATTGTCGGAATAGTTGGCGGTCCGGCCGCTTTAGCTACCGCTGGAGCAGAGGCCGGGCTTATGCTTGGAGCGATTGGCGGACCAATAGGAATGGCCGTTGGATCAGCGGCGGGTGCTGTTGAAGGTGGACTTATCGGGTTTATTGCCGGAGCGACCGTAGGCGCCAAAGCAGGAAAGCTTGCAGACAAACATCTGTTGGATCCATATAAATGCTTGGAATGCGGACATCATTTTTCCGTCGAATCAGAAGATTGATCTCATCTCTTTAAAGATGGACTGGAACCCATATGCCCGCTGTCTTTTCATCAGCTATATCACGGATAGAATACGACGCCGGAACACATGTTCTTTCAATCTGGTTTAGAAGCGCCAAGAGATACGATTATTATGGTGTCCCCATTTCGGTTTACACAGCCTTCCTGAACGCTCCATCAAAGGGACGGTACTATGACAGCTACATCAAGGATCGTTACTGATATTCAATCTATATTGACCGATATTATGGCTGACCCACTACGCTGCATAACAATTTTCCCATTGACGCATATCTGATAAATATCTTTTTTGCCCCTTCAACCTCGAAGGTCGTTACGCCTAATCGTGATGATAACTCATCCTGTATCTGTGAGGTGTAGAATCCTTCGAGGCCGATGCCTGATGATCCTTGCTCTTTATTAGGGCGTGTCGTCAGTTAGCTCCGATGACAACGGAGACGAGTTGCGCTGCTGCGAGGAAGCCAGTCGCGGCAGGCTGGTCGCATCCTTCACCGCGCCGACATACTGCGTGCCAGGACGGTTGCTTGCGCCACCCTGCACATGCACGAAGAAGTTCGTCAGTTCACACGCCCCGGTCTGCCATTTCTCCATGTCGGAGCGAAAGCGCAGCATCGGCGAGATGATGCCCGCCGCAAATGCCGGGCGATATGCGATGGACGGCCGTGGGCCTTCGGGATACTGCGATGCCATATGCTTACGGTCCTGAATTGTTTGCAACGACATTGACGGTTTCGCCGGAATTGTCGGCAACACCGGCCGCGCATCCCCGGAATATGTTTCCGGTAATGGTGCCGTAACTGACGCCGCTGTCGATGCGGACGGCCCCAAACGGTGCGGCAGCACTCGTGGCGCCGTCACAGAAATTCACGCCATTGACAACGAAGGATCCGCCATCTGCGCTATTTCCGTCCGCAGCGGCCTGCAGCAGTATCCCGAAGGTGCTGTTGGTTGCGGAATAGGTAGCGCCGTCCTGATTGCAGCCGATGATGTCACCACCTATGAACCTGAAATCCTTCGCGGCGTAGGAAACGCAGGCTTCCGCCGCGCCTTCGACTTTCCCGCCATAAAACTCGACATGACCGATGCTTGGAAACTTGCCGGATGTAATGAACCGGATCAGGTTTGTAGGCTCGTTGTAGCCGTAGCACTGGAACGAATATGCTTCCAGGTGTGTGACATCGGTCCCGGAAATGCACGTTGACCCGGCCGCATCGCCTGTCGCGTTGATTTCTGCCTCCAGCCGATCAAGATGTATGAACTGCGGGCATGCAGCCGCCGATGTGCTGGTCGGGCAGTCGATATTGAGTGCGATGTGAACCTGATTGCACGTTCCATGCGCAATCCACGTGGTGGCCGCGAAATCGGAAATATGCACACAGCTTCCGGGGACGAAGCCCGTACTGGAAGACAGGGCTTCGTCCACGTGGAAATCAAGGACTTCCGTCACGTCCCCGCGTGTCGGGCAGCTTCCGATATCCGAAGCGCAGTTCGCCCCGGTTTCGTCCCCGTGGTAATAAACCGCATAGCCGCCACCAAGCGCCACGCTGGACATCATCTGCGTTGCATAGAACTCGCGGAACCTGTTCTTGAAACCCGAATACGCCTCGAACAGGTTATACGCCCCGTAGGAATACACATGGTCGGCGACGCATCCGGCGCAGTGCGTGAACTTCACCGCAGGGCCTTTCTGCGTCACGCTTGCGGTCGTATTGGCGAACATGAATGCCACATCCGTCATCCGGCCGCCGTAAAAATAACGGTCGCCTGACACCACGGGCGCATCGAAATCAAAGAGCGCCACGCTCCCGGTTCCGGTTACAAGAAAGCGCGTGCCGCCAGCCTGCACCGCGCCGCCGCCCGCGCCACGGATACTCACGCCAGCGCATGGCACGGAATGGCCGGTCGCGGCAGAAATCACATAGTCCCCGGATGGGAAATACAGTTCGCCCCCCTTCCCCGCAGTACGGGCGCAGAGCGCGGTCAGCGCGGTCTGGATTGCGGCGTCATCGTTCGTGGCCCCGTCGCCTTTGGCCCCGAAATCCTTGACGCTGCTCCGGTCGTATTCCTTTGACTGGACGCTCCGGCTGACGGCGGTGGCGTCGGGTCCGATGACCGACGCGGCCGACGCCGCCGTTCCAGACAGGCTGCCGCCCGTGATGACCGGCATGCGCAGCGACTGCGCATTCGATGTGCCCCCCGTGATGGCCGGCGTTGTCAGCGCCTGGTTGGTCGAGGACCCGGACGACATGTCAACCTTTTTGCCGAGCAGGTCGGGCAGCGTGCAATTATCCCACGTCAGGTTCGCCCCGTCGCCGTTCGTATCGGGCTTCGTCGCCCACCACTGCCGCCATTCCTGCACGGTGGGAATATCTTTCTGCTGCCAGTTCGGAAAGGACTGCGCCCTTGATGGAGAAACCATGGCAACACACGCAAGAATTGCCAGTATAACCACCTTCATTGTTCGGCCTTTCCTTTTTTGCCATGGCACCTTCATGATCGCGGATTACTGCGTCACGCCATTGATGATTGCGGCGGACAGCCGCGGCGGCGTGTCATAGCCATCCGAGAAATAGCGCGGCTTTGGGATGTGGATATGCCCGATCATCTGCGGCGGTTTCTGGCACTCCTGATCGGCACAGCTTCCGGCCCGAAGCCCTGCTGGAACTGACGCGGGAGCAATGCGGCATGGATAATAGACCTGAACCCACCGGGTCGTGACCAGACCAAAAAGCGGCGCCCTTGTGTCCCTATGCCGGACTTTCTGCGCTCGTGGATTGAGAACGTGCCGACGGAGAATTTGATCACATGGACAAGGTCTGCCGATAAAAAAATATCTGCCGGATGGCGTGCGGCGCGAAGGGCGGCCGCCCTCAATGACGAAATCATCCCATAATACAGTGCGCCATACCATGGCGACGGAACTGGCCCGCCGTGGTGTTCCTGATTTGGAGATTGCAAGCCTGCTGGGGCATCACATGCCGAACTTCAAAACCACAGCCCGCTACGTCCATGTGTGGCCGGAATATCTCTCACGGGCCCGGAAGGCGATCAATGATGTGGTGGAGGAAATCCAGAAAAGCGCGCGCCAGCCGATTGACAATGTTCCGTCTCGTGCTAGTTGCGTGTTAGCACATCAGACGGCAGCCATGCTTGGATATTCATATTCGCTTGAATATCAAGGCTTTAAGACCGAAGCAAATGGTGGGCGCAACAGGGATTGAACCTGTGACCCCTACCATGTCAAGGTAGTGCTCTACCGCTGAGCTATGCGCCCATTTGCTTCGGTGAGAAGGCTTCTAACTGCCGTCAGGGTTTCGTGCAACCCCCTTTTTTCAGAAAAAATCAGATTGACCAGCACTGCGCCGCCTGCACCTATGCCCGGCATGCGATTTTACCCCGTCCCACCGGCCAAAAGCTACGTTTTGTGTGTGTTCCCATGCCACTAGCCCCGTTGCCACCGTTCGAGATTCTCTCTCCCACCGCCTCTGCGGCGCCGCTGGTGGTGGCCTCACCGCATTCTGGCCGGGATTACACCGATCATTTTCTCAGCCTGTCCCGCCTATCGCCTGCCGCCCTGCGCCGCAGCGAGGACTGCTTTGTGGAGGAACTTCTGCACTCCGCACCATCGTGGGGGGCCCCCCTGCTCCATGCCAATTTCCCGCGTGCCTATTGCGATGCCAACCGGGAAGCATGGGAACTGGATCCCAGCATGTTTCGCGGCACGTTGCCCGACTGGTGCAATACCTCCAGCAGGAAGGTACAGGCCGGGTTCGGCACCATTGCCCGTCTGGTCGGAAATGGTGGACCGATCTACTGCCGCCCCCTGGACTTTGAGGAAGCGGAACGCCGCATCCGCACCTGCTGGTATCCCTACCACGCGGCACTGCTCAACCTGATCGAAACCAGCGTGGCGCAACATGGCCTGTGCATCCTGCTGGATGGACATTCGATGCCGCGGCAGGGACAGCGCGACAGTGCCGATTTCATTCTGGGAAATGCGTGGGGCACGTCATGCGCGCCCGAAATCACCGCCACGGTCGAAAACATCCTGACCGGACATGGATATCGCGTGGCGCGCAACATGCCCTTTGCCGGGGGGTATGTGACGCGCCATTACGGCAGGCCACGCAAAGGCGTGCACGCCCTGCAGATGGAAATCAGCCGCCATCTGTATATGGATGAAGGCACGCTGGAACGTCATGACGGTTTTTCCAGCGTGCAGCAGGCCCTGTCGCGCGTTATGGCGGAACTGGCCGATCTGGCCCGTCACATGGCGCGCCAGACCTGACAAGACGTAAAATCAGGCTTTTGCGGGCACCTCGCCCTGCGGGGTCTGCGCATTGACGGCAACCGGAAGCAGATGCGCCAGAACCGGCAGGATCGTGGCGGCGGGCAGGCCGGTATGATCCACCATCGCCTGCACCTGCTGGCTGCTGAGCAACGAGCGCAGTTCGTCGGTGGAAATCGGCAGGTTTTCGCCCGACCCGATCCATGACTTCACCTTATCCGTCAGGCCGGCTTTATCCGCCTGATCCAGCAGCGAAGAAATCGTGGCGGGGGTCAGCAGTTGCCCCAGATAGGAATGGACCTGCTCCGCCAGCCCCGAATTGGCCGCAAGATCGGTCAGCTTTCCCATTACGTCGTCGAAAATACCACTCATGATCATGTCCCTGAAGTTAGCCTAGCGCTTTTCAGCATAGGCGATCTTGGACAATTATAAAAAAAATATATAAGCCCGGACAAAAAAAAGCGGTGCAATCGCACCGCTTGAGTTTAGGGAGGAAACGTCCAAGAAGCAGGTTGCCAAGGCAAATCTGCTTCCCGACTTTATGATGTCCCTCACGCTTATGTGTCAAGGACAAAATCACTATACGGCTTTATCCTTCCTGCCTCCACGCGCCATATACAGGTGGTAGGACAGCAGCGTCTTCGCATCGGTCCGGCCAATTGCGGGCAGATCCGCAAGCGGGAGGACATGCAGGTGTATGTTTTCATGCTCGCTCGACAGGCCGGTATGCCGCCCGTCCAGCGCATGCAGGACCTCGGGCGAGACCGGGATTTCGGCGTAATACAGGGCGATGGCTTCATCCGTGCCACCGGGCGAAAGCCACACGGTATCCAGCAGCACCAGATCCGCCTGCCTGACCTTCAGGTCCGCCCCGACTTCCTCCGACAGTTCGCGCAGGGCCGTGCTGACGAACTCCCCCCCGTCCAGCATGCCCGCAGGCAATGCGAGAAGGTCGGGACGCGCGATGGGAATGCGGGCTTCGCGCGTCAGGACCGTACGCGGCGCCTCCCCCGGGCATTGCAGCACCAGCAGGATGGACACCGAATCCCCACGCAGCATCGCGGCCCCGGGAACGGGCCTGCCGTCGCTGTAGGCATCCGCCACGGCAAGGATGAACCCCACCCGCGTACCGAACATGACGACGTCACGCACATCGATGCGGCGGACATCGAAACGCGCCAGCAATCCGTCGCGCCAGCGTACGAAATGGGGGGCTGACAGGACCCTGCCCTGCAGTTCCACGGGGATGGCAGGGCAAAAATGAATCAGGTCCGGATCGGGCATGTCGCATACTCCTGTTTCACGGCCACGGAAACATACGCCGGCATGCCCGGAACCTTTCATCACATTAAGGGACTGTTTCAGGCGGCCTGCCCGCAAACCCTCCCTAGCGCAGGATCCCGGTATGCCCGATCGAATAGCGTCCCGGCTGTGGCCAGACCGTCAGGCCATGCGGCTCCAGCCCTACGGCAACCTTGCGTACCGCGCCACTCGTAGTATCAAAGGCATAGACCACATCGTCAAACCGTCCCGACAGCCACAGCGTCTTTCCATCCGCACTGACATTGCCCATGTCCGGGCTGCCGCCACCGGGAATGGGCCACTGGCTGACCACCTTTTCGGTTGCAAAGCTTATGACCGACACGCCACCGGCCTTGCTGTGGGGCGTTCCATGGATCTTGTGCGACCCACGGTTGGCCACGTACATCATCGTGCCGTCCCTGCTGGGATACAGGCCGTGCGTGCCGACCCCGGTCGGGATGAAGCCGGTTTCGCGGAAACTGTCGCCATCGATGATGAACACACCATCGGCATGCATGTCCGCGACATAGAAGGTGTGCCCGTTCGGCGCCGTCAGGATATCCTGCGGCATGCCACCGCTCGACAGCTTGAGATATCCGAGCACCGCATGGTTGACGGTATCCACCTTCGCCAGATAGCCGCCGAACTCACACGTGAAGATGGCATAGCGCCCATCGATCGAGAAATCGGCATGGTTGACGCCCTTGCACTGCGGCACCTCGACCGATGTCTGCAACTGCATCGTGTGGGGGTCACGGAAATCGAGGCGTTTGCGCGCTTCGGCCACCGTAATGGCCGATTTGCCATCGGGCGTGAAATACATGTTGTACGGATCATCGACCGCAACTTCCGGTCCCGGCAGGGTGGTGCGCGGGTCGATGGGCGTCAGGCTGCCGTTGGTCGTGCCCTCGGCATTGTTGGTGACCCACAGCGTCCGCAGGTCCCATGACGGCACGACGTGCTGGGGACTCTTGCCGACCGGAAAGCGGTTGACGACCTTGTAGGTCTGCGGGTCAATGACATAGACATTGTTCGACCGAAGGTTGGGAACATAGATCCGTGCCGGGTCCTGCGCCACTTCCGGCGCGATATGCGAAGGCGTCGTTTCGGTATAGATATTCTGCGGGTCCACGACCGGCGGCATGCCGGGAATGGTCTGTACCTGCTGTGCCCGCGCCCCGGACAATCCCGCACATCCCAGGGCCGCAACGCACAGCCCCGACATCAGAAACAGTTTTTTTACGCTCATGCGATCCAATCTCCTGGCGCCCCTATAGCACGCGGCAGAAATCTGGCAATCACGGAGAAATCGGACCATTCCGGTCGGTCTGGAGCGCCCTGACCGCCGCCGCAACCTGCATGTCCGCCCCCACCTGTCCCAGTGCCGCGGTGGCCGGACGCGGGTCGCCACCATACACCCCCAGCGACGGACCCGGCAGGGTCGCATGGCGCAGGGCATTTTCGCGCACCATGTCCGGCTGGATCGCCAGCATCAGCGAGGTGTCGCTGATATCGGCATGCATGCCCACATCCGCCCCCAGTCCGCGCCTGCGCAGGAAATCGGCGTAGCTTCCGGCGACCACGTCATAATACGCCCCCAGATAGACCACGCGCGCGCCCGTGCCCGCCCATTTATGGTTGAGCGCCAGCGCCACGGCCTTCAGGTCCTTCTGGTATCCGCCATGGTCGCCCAGCAGGATAATACGCCGGAACCCCTGCACACGCAGGCTTTCGGCCGCCCCGGAAAGCAGTTCACGAAAGACGGCCGGCGGGATGCTGAGTGTCCCGGCAAAACGCATGTGCGACGTGCGCGGCGACGTCCCGCCTTCGGGAACATAGGCAATGGTGGGCGCGACCAGCATGTGACCGACCTGGCGGGCGATACGCTGCGACAGGACGGTGGCGCGGACATTGTGCTTGCCCACCGCGATGAACGGGCCGCTCTGTTCCGTGCCACCCACGGGGATGATGACGCTGGTCCATCCCTGCGCCAGGGCGTCGCGGATTTCCGTCCACGTCAACTGCTCGAACACGACATCGGGCGGCGCGGCGGCGCGGGCAGTCCCATGGCCCGGGGGGATGATCGCCACGCCACACAGCACCACACATGCCCGAACCATCGCGCGGCCCCATTTCAACATCCGTCGCATCACGCCTTCATCCTGTCCCCGCCACATGCCCACGCCGGAACCATCAGGCGGACATCCCGTTATGTTACCGAATATTTTACCCCGGACCTGCCATGACTGGCGCGTCGGTATAAAGGAGAAACGGCCATGAACACCAGTGCCAGCCCACATCCATCGCATACCACCACGGGTCAGGGGGGAGAGACACACCAGAGTGCGGATGATGCTGGCATTCCCACCATGACCACGCAGCAGGGGGTACCGGTTTCCGACGACCAGAACACCCTGCGCAACGGTGCGGGTGGTCCGGCCCTGATGGAGGATTTCCATTTCCGCGAAAAGATCTTCCATTTCGACCATGAACGCATCCCCGAGCGCGTGGTCCATGCCCGTGGCTATGGCGCGCATGGCTATTTCGAACTGACCGATTCCCTTGCCGATGTCTGCCATGCCGACATTTTCAAGAATGTCGGGGAAAAGACCCCGGCCTTCGTGCGCTTTTCCACCGTGGCGGGCGGGCGTGGCTCATCCGACGTGGTGCGCGACGTGCGCGGCTTTGCGGTGAAGCTTTATACCAAGCAGGGAAACTGGGACATCGTCGGTAACAACATCCCGGTCTTCTTCATACAGGACGCGATCAAGTTCCCCGATTTCGTCCACGCCGCCAAGGAAGAGCCAGACCGTGGCTTTCCGCAGGCGCAGACGGCGCATGACAATTTCTGGGATTTCGTCTCCCTCTCGCCCGAGGCCACGCACATGGTCTGCTGGGCCATGTCGGACCGGGCCATCCCGCGCTCCTTCCGCTTCATGGAGGGATTTGGCGTGCATACCTTCCGCCTGATCGATGCGAAGGGGCGCTCGACCTACGTCAAATTCCACTGGAAACCGCGTCAGGGCCTGCAATCGGTCGTCTGGAACGAGGCGCTGAAGATCAACGGCGCGGACCCCGATTTCCATCGCCGCGACCTGTGGAACGCCATCCATGCGGGCGACTACCCCGAATGGGAACTTGGCGTGCAACTGTTCGATGACGAATTCGCGGACAGCTTCGATTTCGACATCCTTGATCCCACCAAGCTGATCCCCGAGGAACTCGTCCCCGTCCGCCGTGTGGGGCGCCTCGTGCTCAACCGGGTGGTGGACAATTTCTTTGCGGAGACGGAGCAGGTCGCCTTCTGCACCCAGAACATCGTGCCGGGCATCGACTTCACCAACGACCCGCTGCTGCAGGGGCGCAATTTTTCCTACCTCGACACCCAGACCAAGCGGCTGGGCGGTCCCAATTTCACGCATATCCCCATAAACGCGCCCAAATGCCCGTTCCATAATTTCCAGCAGGACGGGCACATGGCGATGCACAACCCGAAGGGGCGCGCGAATTACGAACCCAATTCATGGCCACAGCCGCAGGGTGGCCCGCGCGAAAACCCCGTCTCCGGCTACCGCTCCTTCCCGCAGGAACAGTCGGGGGAGAAGGTGCGCCAGCGCTCCGCCTCGTTTGGCGACCATTACAGTCAGGCGCGCCAGTTCTATATCAGCCAGACCCCGGTCGAGCAGACCCACATGAAGGACGCCTTCGTCTTTGAACTGAGCAAGGTGGAGACACCGGCCATCCGTGTGCGCATGCTGACACACCTGCGCAACGTGGATGAAGCGCTGGCCCATGGCGTGGCGGAAGGGCTTGGCATTTCTCCCCTCCCCCCTGCCGCCCGGCCCTTCCTGCCGGTGCGCACCGACCTGCCGGCCTCCGACGCGCTGAGCATCCTGAAAAATGGGCCCGACAGTTTCCATGGCCGCAAGCTGGGCGTCGTGGTGACCGAGGGCACGGATGCCGACCTGCTGACCGCCGTGCTCGAGGCCGCCCATAATGTCGGCGCGGAGACGGAACTGGTCGGCCCGCGCATCGGCAATATCTGCAATGACAGGGGCAAGGTCCTGCCGGTCATGCAGAAGATCAATGGCGGGCCGTCGGTCCTGTATGACGCGGTGGTGCTCCTCCCCTCCGCGCAGGGCAGCAGGCTGCTGCTGGGCGAGGCGACGATGCGCGATTTCATTGCCGACGCCTTTGCCCATGCGAAGTTCATCGGATATGGGGCAGACGCCGAACCGCTGCTTGATGCCGCAGGCGTCACGTCCGCCGCGCGCGACGATGGTGTCATCCGGCTTGGCGGCGGCGGGGATGCGACGGCCTTTGTAAAGGCCTGCGCCGCCCTGCGCTTCTGGCCGCGTGAACAGCACGTGCACGCGGTCTGACCTTCACCTCCCCCTTTTTCGCGGCCTGCCCTTGGTCCATATCAGGTGACAGGCCCGATGAAAGGGAACGGAGGATCCGGCATGGATGAAAAACCGACCATCACCATCCACTACTGCACACGCTGCAACTGGCTGCTGCGTGCCGGGTGGATGGCGCAGGAACTGCTGTCCACCTTTGGCGAGGACCTTGGCGGCGTGACCCTTGTGCCGGGCAGCGGGGGACGGTTTGAAATCCTTGTCGGCCCCCACCTCGTCTGGGAACGCAAGCGCGACGGGGGTTTTCCCGGGCCAAAGGAACTCAAGCAGCGCGTGCGTGACGTCATCGCGCCCGAACGCGACCTGGGGCATACCGATCGGTAAAACTTTTGAAACTTCCCGATCCGCCAGTTTCCACCAGACATCTGCTGACGATCATGCCTCACGGTATTGTGCCGTCATCTTCCCCGCACCATATGACCGGGTATGGCACACACTGCTTCATCTTCGTTCACGGACCGCCCCTCGCTGGATGGCATGGACATCAGGCGTCGCATCATGCGGCTACGCCGGCTGGCGACGCTGCTGGATGCGGCCTTTGTCGTGCCCGGCACACATTTCCGCTGGGGGCTGGATACCCTGATCGGGCTGCTGCCGGTGGCAGGCACGCTGGTCATGGCGCTCCCCTCGCTCTACATCATATGGGAAGCCCACCGGATGAACGTGCCGGGCAGGCTCCTCGTCAGGATGATCGGGAATGTTGCGGTCGAACTCCTGGCCGACTTCGTCCCGGTCCTCGGCGACCTGGTCGATACCGTCTACAAGGCGAACCTGCGCAACATCGCCCTGCTTGAAGATCATTTCGGCATGACCGTGGACGGGACCGCACGCGAGACAACGCCCCCACGCTGACCTTGCGGCGGGACGGATGTACGGATAACCCGGAACGAAGGATTACTGCCTGATGGGACCGTCGTTCATGTTCTCTTCCCTCCCCCCCGCCATTGCGGACGTCGCCCGCATCCTGCACCAGCATCTGGGCGAGCGGGTGACGACCAACGAATCGATCCGTGAACAGCACAGCCATGGCGAAGGCTGGAAACATGCCAGCCTGCCAGCGCTTGTGGTCTTTGCCGAAAGCACGGCGGACGTGGCGCTGGCGCTGCGCACCTGCCATGAACATCAGGTCGCCGTGGTGGCGTTCGGCGGCGGCACCTCGGTGGAGGGACACGTCACCCCCGGCAACGACGCCATCAGCCTCGACCTGTCGCGCATGACCCGTGTCCTCGCCGTCAATGAAAATGACCTCGACTGCCGGGTGGAAGCAGGCGTGACGCGGCAGTCGCTCAATGCGCACCTGCGTGACATGGGCCTGTTCTTCCCCGTCGATCCGGGTGGGGAGGCCACGTTTGGCGGCATGTGCGCCACGCGCGCATCGGGCACCGCGGCGGTCCGTTACGGCACCATGCGCGAAAACGTGCTGGGGCTGCGCGTCGTCATGGCCGACGGGCGTATTGTCGATACGGGCGGGCGGGTGCGCAAATCCTCCACCGGCTATGACCTGACGGGCCTGTTCATCGGGTCCGAAGGGACGCTGGGCATCATTACCGAGGTGCAGTTGCGCCTGCATGGCATCCCCGAAACCATTGCCGCCGCGACGTGCCAGTTCGAAAACCTTGGCGATGCGGTGCGCACCGCCGTGTCCACCATCCAGGTGGGCGTGCCGATCGGGCGTATCGAACTGCTCGACGATGCGCAGATGCAGGCCTGCATCACCTATTCCAAACTGGAAGACTACCGCCCCATCACCACCCTGTTCTTCGAATTCCAGGGATCACCGGAGGCTGTGCGCGAACAGGTCGAGATGGTGGAGGCCATTGCCGCCGACAATAACGGCCTCGGCTTCGTCTGGAGCACAAGCCAGGAGGAACGCACCCGCCTGTGGAAGGCACGGCACAGCGCCTACTGGGCGGCGCTTGCGGCCTATCCCGGCCATAACGGCATCGCGACCGACGCCATCGTGCCCATTTCCGCCCTGACGGAACTGATTACAGGCGCCAAGGCGGATATCGAGGCCTCGGGCCTTGCGGCCCCCATTGTCGGGCATGTGGGGGATGGTAATTTCCATACCATCATCATGGTGCCCCCCGAACCCGGCGGGTACGAACGCGCCATGGAACTCGACCGCAAGATCGTGCGCCGGGCGCTCGCGCTGGGCGGATCGTGCAGCGGGGAGCACGGGATCGGCACCGGCAAGCTGGAATTCATGGCCGCCGAACATGGCGAAAACGCCCTGCAGGTCATGCGCGCGATCAAGCATGCCCTCGACCCGCAGAACATCCTCAACCCCGGGAAACTGCTTCCCCCCGCCAATACGCCCACCGGCGCAGCGGCCTGACCCGGATCCCGGACAACAACAAGGCGGACGGTACGGATCATGTCTGGCACTGAACCTGCGGGCACGGACGAAGCCACCCGCACCGAACGGTTGCGCGGGGCCATGCGCTGTCTGGAAAGCGGACAGTTCGCGCAGGCCCGCGCCCTTGTCGAACCCCTGTGCGATGACAGGCGGGCCGATGTGATCCTTGCCCATGCCCTTGCCGGCAGCGGCCGCAGCACCCGTGCCGCACGGATGCTGTGCCGGCTTGCGCATGACAACCCCACGGCCCGGCACCCCGCGCAGGACATGATGACGCTGCTGCTGCGTCATTCGCGGCTTGAGGAGATCGAGGCCACCCTGCAGGCCACCCTGCGCCAGACCCCCAATGATATCCGCCTGTATGACCAGTTGGGGGAATTCCTGCTGCTGCAGGGGCGCACGGATGAAGCCATCGAAGTCCTGATCGAAGGATGCAGGCGTCACCCTTCGGCCCTGAGGACGGGGAACCTGCTGGCCGTTACGCAGAACGAAACCGGCGACGCGCAGAAGGCGCAGGCCCTGTTGCGCCATCTGCTGACATACCATCCGCAAAGTGCGATGACGCATGCGAACCTTGCGCACATCCTGACGGTCGATAACCGGGTGGACGAGGCCCTGCATCACCATGCGCAGGCGCTCGAACTGCGTCCCGACGACCCGCATATCCACCTCAACCACGCCATGACCCTGCTGAAGGCGGGGCGGCATGCGCAGGGGTGGCCGGAATATGAATGGCGCCTGCGCATACCCGGACGCCTGAAATACCCGGCCGAACGCCTGCTGCCGACCCTGAAGCAGGACAGCGACCTGAGCGGGCAGCGCATCCTGATCCTGTCGGAGGCGGGACTGGGCGACATGCTGATGTATCTGCGCTTTGTCCCGGCGCTGGTCCGGCGCGGCGCACGCGTGACGCTTCAGGTCCCGCGCGAGATCCTGCCGCTTGCCGCGCGCATTTACGGGGTGGAACGGGTGATCGACCCGCTGCGCCCGGTTCCCGCACATGACTGGCACTGTCCCTTCGGCAGCCTGCCACGCGTACTGGGGCAGACGTCCGACATCATCGGCGCGCCCGTTCCCTACCTGCATGCCGACCCGCACAAGGTACTGGCGTGGGAGGACTATATGCCGTCCCGCCCCGGACTGCGGGTGGGCGTGGTCTGGGGGGGCGCAAGCCGCCCGGGTGTTGCGCAGGCGCAGGCCATCGACCGCAAGCGTTCGATGAACCTTGCGCAACTCGCCCCGCTTGCGACGATACCGGGCCTGCACCTCGTCAACCTGCAACGCGGGCAGCATGCCCGGCAGATGACCGACATCCCTGATGGCATGCAGTTATACGACCCCATGGATGACGTGCACGACATGGATGATACCGCCGCGATCATCATGAACCTCGACATCGTCGTGTCGGTCGATACCTCGATCGTGCATCTTGCGGGGGCGCTGGGCAGGCCCGTCATCATGATGGACCGGTATGACAATTGCTGGCGGTGGCAGTCCGGGCGAGGCGACAGCCAGTGGTATCCCGACCTGCGCATCGTGCGGCAGCCCCGGCCCGGCGCATGGGACGGGGTTGTCGCACGTGTGCGCGACATGCTGGCATCAGCCCCCCGCCCATAACCAAGGGACTGAAAAACAAAAGTTTTTGGTGAATCTTTTTGCAAAAAGCTTCGAAAGACACTACCTCTCTTGAAAAAAAACACACGAAAAGACTTCAAGAAATTACCGCAACATCACGACATAGCGGTAATCAATCCCTCCACGGCCGCGCGCGCGGCCTGTTCCGCACCGGGTGCGTCCTGCCTGCGGATCGCATCGAGAATGCGCCGGTGCGCCGCAAGGTCCGGTTCCGGCAGGGTCGGTTCCGCCACTGCCGTATGGGTGCCACGTCGCACTTCCGATACGAAATAGCGGTAGAGTTCACTCAACGCCGTATTGTGCGATGCCTGCGCGATGGCAAGGTGGAAGGCCGTATCGCGCGCGACGAAGGCCTCCATATCCATGCCGGGGGTCTTTTCCCCACGCGCCTGCAACAGCTTTTCCAGATGCTTCAGGTCACGTTCCGTCCGGCGCAGGGCGGCAAGGCGGGCGGCCTCCGCCTCCAGCACGACACGCAGTTCGAAATGATCCCGCAGGCCGGAGCGACTGATGCGATGGATGACATCGGCGGGGTCGGTGCGCGAACGGACATAGGTCCCGTCCCCCTGCCGCACCTCCAGCATGCCGGCATGCGACAGGACACGCACGGCCTCGCGCACGGTATTGCGCCCGACCTGCAGCAGTTGCGCCAGTTCCGTTTCCTTGGGGATACGCTCCCCCAGCGCCCATTCCCCCTGCGTCACGCGGTCACGCATGACGGCAATGGCCTGTTCCACAAGGGAATGTCGCGGGAGCGGGGGAAAGGAAGACATGGGCCGTTTCATACCCCAAAGTCCGCATGCGCAACAGGGTCACGCCAGCGAATGCACCGCCACATGTTCAGTCAAGCCGTACCGCAGGCCGGACAAACACGTCGAGCCAGTCCACAAGGCACGACACCATGCCACGGAACGGTCCATAAAGTTCGAACTGGTGCTGGCGATACAGCATCAGGTGCACCAGCCGCGCGGACAGTCCATGCAGCCATCCCCCACCAAAGACCGTACCACCGGGGAACGTGCCCCATCCATTGTAATCACCCAGGGCGACAACCGCGCCCTTGTTGTTGAATACGAAGGGCGGCAGCGGACGGCCGCCGATCCATGCAGGCAGGTGGCGCGCCAGATGGTGCGCCTGCTGGCGCGCCGCCTGCGCGGTGGGGGCCACCGGCTTTTCCGCGATGAAGGCGCAGTCCCCCATGGCGAAGACATTATCGTCCTCCAGCAGTTGCAGCGTGGGCCGCACCTCCATCTGGCCCGAACGTGACAGCTTGATGTCCCCGAATTTCCGCGTCACGTCTGGCGCCTTCACCCCCGCGGCCCAGACGCGCAATGTTGCGGGGATACGGCTGCCATCCTTGAGCATGAAGCCATTTTCATCCGCGCCGCTGACCATGGCGGAGGTCCTGACGGTCACCCCGATGGCCTGAAGCTGCTTCATCGCGGCCTCGGACACTGCTTCGGGGAAGGCCGGCAGGATGCGGGGACCGGCTTCGAGCAGCGTGATCTTCAGTTCCGGCGGCTTCTGCCCGAAGCTGTACAAGGCCGCAAGGCCCAGCGCCTTGTGCAGTTCGGCGGCCAGTTGCGTCCCGGTCGCACCACCGCCGACGATGGCGATGTCGAGTTCGCGGTGATAGGCAAACGCCTTGAGCAGTTCCGTGCGGAAGCGGTCATTGAAACCATTGGCATCGACCAGGTTGTCGATGAACATGCAGTGTTCGGCCACGCCGGGGGTGCCGAAATCGTTGGCGCGACTGCCGATCGACAGGATCAGCGCATCATATTCCAGCGTGCGTTCATCCAGGATGACCTCGCCGGTGGGTTCGACCACGGGGGCAAGGGTGATGGTCTTCGCCTTGCGGTCCATGCCGGAAATCTCGCCGGGCCAGAATTCGAAATGATTGCGACTGGCCTGCGACATGAAACTGATGCGGTCATTCTCGTTCGCGGCCGTACCCGCGGCGAAGCAGTGCAGCATCGGCTTCCACACATGGGCGAAGCTTTTATCGACAAGGGTGATTTCCGCGCGCCCGGATTTCCCGACCGACTTGCCAAGACGGGTGGCCAATGCAAGCCCGGCGACCCCGCCACCAACAATCACGATCCGAAACTTCTGCGCCATCTCACTCTGCTCCAACCCGTTCGCACGATCGGTCGGACGCCAGTATGGCGACCACCGTCTTTTCCGCCCCCAGTCCATCAGGCATGAGCCTTCGTACTTTAGTCAAAAGCACGCCGGGGACAATGCCGTGCCCTGAGACCCCGTCAACCTATATCCCATTACCTGTGACCAAAATCAAAAAACGGCGCGTCCTTGCGGCCCACGGGGCCGGATATTGGCGACGCTTCCCCCATGCCAACGCCCATCAGGCAATATGCACGATATCTTTACATGCAGCCGTACGGGACAAGGTTGCATGCCAACCGGCACCATGACCTGACATGGCATCATATGGAACATTGCAGACATGATCACGTCACATACGGGACTGCTCGACACCGTCCTGCCGCGCTACCAGTTCGTGGAAACACATCGCCTGCCCATGCGTACGTCACCTGCGCGCATCATGGCGGGCATCCGCGCCTATCGCGCCGGGCATGACCCGCTGGTCCGCATGGCAATCGCGATGCGCGAACTGCCCGCACGCCTGCTGGGTCACAGGGCGGGGCGGATGCTCGACCTTGATGATTTCAGCGTTGTGGGACAGGAGGGCACCACCGAGATTGTCTTTGGCCTGATGGGCGCGTTCTGGAAGCCCGATTACGGCCTTGTGCCGATTGCGTCGCCGCAGGCCTTCCTCTCCGGCAAACGCACCGACCTGTGCCGGCTTGCCATGGGGTTTCGCATCCTCACGGATGCATCCGGTTCCCACGCAATGGTCGTGACACAGACGCGCGTGGATTGCCCGACCACCGCCCTGCGCCGCCGTTTCGCCCCCTACTGGTACGCCATCCGTCCCGTCAGCGGCCTGATCAGGCAGCGCATGCTGGGCCGAATTCGCAACATGGCGGAGCATTGACCGGCCCCGGATGGAGAAGGTGGGCGACAGACCTGTATGCGAATATCATATCAAGGTGCGATAATAACATGGCGTTGCGACATGAAAAACCGCCTTCCCGGCATAAAATCCAGCCAGCCCTCAAAGGTTTTTGGTAAAGCTTCAAAGACCGCCGCCTTTCCAGATCAAAAGGCGGCTCCCACAAACGTCTGTATTGTCTCGACTGACCGCTCCGAACCCGTATTTCAGGAACGTCGCGTCGTTTTCACGCCGGCATCCTGCGCGACATGCACCTGCACCCCGTTATCCTTCAGGATCTGTCTGATGCGCGCAGGCGGCGGGCGGTCCGTGAAAAAGCCATGGATGTTCGACAGGTGCCCCAGACGCCCCATCGGACGACGCCCGAATTTGTCCTGATCGGCCAGCAGGAAGACCTTGCGCGCATTGCGCATCATCGCCTGGGCGATATTAATCTCATCCGCGTCGAAATCCAGCAGGGTGCCGTCTTCCTCAATCCCGCTGATGCCGATGACGGCGAAATCGGTCCTGTACTGATCGATGGACGTACTGGCGGTGGAACCGGTAATACCACCATCGGAAAACCGCACCTGCCCACCGGTGACAATGACCTGAAAATCCGTGCGCGAAGACAGGGTGGAGGCGACATGCAGGTTATTGGTGATGACCCGCAGGGCCTTGTGCTGGCGCAATGCCTGCGCGAACGCCTCTGTCGTGGTGCCGATACTTATGAAAAGGGAGGAATTGTCGGGAATGGCGCGCGCCGCGATCAGCCCGATCGCCTCCTTGGCGTTACGGTTCAGGACCTGACGTTCGGCATAGGCAATATTTTCAACCGAGGAGGCTAGCCCCGCGCCACCATGGTGCCGTGCCACCAGTCCCTGCCGTGCAAGGGCATTGACGTCACGGCGGATGGTCTGGACCGCCACATTCAGACGCTGGGCCAGATCCTCGTTGGAGACATATCCCTGAAGGCGCACGAGCTCCATGATCTCGCGATGCCGTTCTTCCGCCGATATGCTGGCCATAAATCCTGGATCCCGCCCCTGCCATTCTTCACCGCCCCGAACCCGTGGGAAAGTGTGATCCGTAATCTACAGCAATTCAGGAACATGCAAAACCACAGGCGGGGCTGTCGGAAATGATCTCCCGACAGCCCCGCCCTGAAACCACGTCATCCGATCACGGGGACGCAACCGTCTTGCCGGTCGCGCCGAGGTCGGCGAAGGTCTGTTCCAGGCGGGAGACGATGCTGCATTCACCCACGCGCAGCCATTTGCGCGGGTCATAAAGCTTCTTCAGCGGCCTGCCCGTCGTGGGTGAAATCTGGTGGCGGAAAGCCTCCGGATTTTCAAGCACATATCCCCCCACACCTTCGGCAAAGGCGAACTGGATGTCGGTATCGATATTCATCTTGAACACGCCATAGGACACGGCCTCGGCGATCTGGTGCTTTTCGGAACCGGAACCGCCATGGAAGACCAGCGCCAGCGGACGTTCCCCCTGCCCTGTCGCCTCTGCCACGGCCTGCTGTGAATGTAGCAGGATTTCAGGCCGCAGCTTCACGTTGCCCGGTGCGTACACGCCATGCACATTGCCAAAGGATGCGGCAATCGTGACGAAGCCAAGTGGTGAAAGTTCGTTATAGGCACGCAGCACATCGGCAGGCTGGGTATAGAGATGGGCATTATCCGCCCCGTCATCGAGGTCGTGGCCGATGCCATCTTCCTCGCCCCCCGTGACGCCGAGTTCGATTTCCAGCCCGATGCCCAGCGGGGCCATGCGGCGCAAAAAGCGCGCACATTCGGCAATGTTGTCATCCAGGGGTTCGGCCGACAGGTCGATCATGTGCGATGAAAACAGCGGCTGTCCCGTTTCACGGACCGCGACCGCACTTTCGTCGATCAGGTCCGAAACCCAGGGCAGGAGCTTACGGTCGGCATGATCGGTATGCAGGATGACACACACGCCATAGGCCGCCGCCAGCGTATGGACATGCCGCGCCGCCGCCACCGCACCAAGGACACGGGCACGATGCTGGTCCTTCATCCCCTCGCCCGCGTAAAAACGCGCACCGCCGTTCGACATC
Source organism: Gluconacetobacter entanii (assembly GCF_013155425.1). Taxonomy (NCBI): domain Bacteria; kingdom Pseudomonadati; phylum Pseudomonadota; class Alphaproteobacteria; order Acetobacterales; family Acetobacteraceae; genus Gluconacetobacter; species Gluconacetobacter entanii. The sequence continues at coordinate 45,138 of NZ_JABJWD010000167.1, forward strand.
TGGATGATGACGTCGGAACGGTTCCGGGCGGCGGCCTCCAGCACGGCGTTGATGCTGTCTGTGCCCACGACGTTGACCGCAGGCAGGGCATATCCCTCGCTGCAGCAGGTCGCGACCAGCCTGCGGTAGTTTTCCCCCGTGACAACCCCCGGGGGAAGGGACGGACGTGCGGAATGAGCCATGGTCAAACCAGCCTTTCGTTGTTCTTGTTATTTTATCGCCAGGTCTTGGTGGTAAAGTCGTGATGCCCCTCGACGAAACGCAGCGTGCCGGACTTGGAACGCATGACCAGCGAATGGGTGATGGTCCATCCATTGTTCTGCGTGATCCCGCGCAGCAACGTGCCGCCCGTGACACCGGTTGCGGAAAACAGCACATCGCCGCTGGCGATATCCGTCAGGTCAAGCTTGCGCGACGGGTCGGCGCCGGGGTTCATCTTCTTTGCACGCTCAAGCTGGGTTTCGTCCTCGAACAGGAGGCGTCCCTGCATCTGCCCGTGCACGCAGCGCACGGCGGCGGCAGCCAGCACGCCTTCGGGCGCACCGCCTGAGCCGAGGTAGATATCGACCTCGTTATTCTCCAGGCACGCGGCGATGGCGGCGGCGACGTCCCCATCGCTGAGCAGCGTCACGCGCGCGCCCATCGAACGCGCCCGCCCGATGATCTCCTCGTGCCGGGGACGGTCCAGCGTGCACAGCATCAGGTCGCGGATGTCCTTGCCCTTTGCCGCGGCCAGCGCCTTCAGGTTGGCTTCCACGCTGGCATCAAGATCCACCACGTTTTCCGGCAGGTTCGGCCCCACCACGATCTTGTCCATGTAAATGTCGGGCGCATGGAGGAAGTGCCCTTCCTCCGCCAGCGCCACCACCGTCAGGGCGTTGGGCAGGTTCTTGGCGCACAGGTTCGTCCCCTCCAGCGGGTCCACGGCGATGTCCATCGCCGGGCCGCCGGCGCCGACATGTTCGCCGATGAACAGCATCGGGGCCTCGTCCATCTCGCCCTCGCCAATGACGACGGTGCCGTTGATGGCCACCGTGTCAAAGGCGCGGCGCATCGCTTCGACCGCCGCGCCATCGGCCTCGTTCTTCTTTCCGCGCCCGGTCCACGCGGACGCGGCGACCGCCGCCGCCTCCGTCACGCGCACCAGTTCAAGGGCGAGATTTCGGTCAGTAACCTGATAGGGGTTCGGCGTGACGGTCATTAAAACAGTCCTTCCTGTATGATTTTCTTGTAATCGCTTACGACGCGACGGTGCTGGTCAGGGTACGCTTGACGGCCTGGTGCCACCCACGGACCAGCTCCTCACGCTGTTCCGCCGGCATCTGGGGCTGGAACAGACGGCCCTGTGTCCAGGTTCCAGCCAGTTCGGGGATGCTGTCCCATACCCCGACCGCAAGCCCCGCCAGGAATGCCGCGCCCAGCGCCGTCGTTTCCACCTGCCGCGGGCGCTGCACCGGGGTCTGGAGCATATCGGCGAGGAACTGGCAGAACCAGTCATTGACCGACATCCCGCCATCAACACGTAGCGCGCTGAGCTTCCCGCCGCCATCCTCGAACATCGCGCTCACAAGGTCGAGCGTCTGGTACGCCACGGATTCCAGCGCCGCGCGCGCGATGTGCGCCGCCGTGGCATCCAGCGTCAGCCCGCAGATCAGGCCGCGCGCATCGGGATCCCAGTGCGGCGCGCCCAGCCCCACGAACCCCGGCACCATATAGACGCCGTGGCTGTGCGGGACACGTGTCGCCATGTCATCGGTCTGCGACGCATGGGTAATCAGGTTCAACCCGTCGCGCAGCCAGCGGATCGCGGCCCCCGCGACGAAAATCGACCCTTCGAGGGCATAGGTAATCCTGTCGCCAATGCGGTAGCCGATGGTCGTCAGCATGCGGTTGTTCGACATGACCGGACGATTGCCGGTATTGAGCAGCGCAAAGCAGCCCGTGCCATAGGTCGCCTTGACCATGCCCGGTTCAAAACAGGCCTGCCCCACCAGCGCCGCGTTCTGGTCCCCCGCCATGCCCGCAACCATGATCGGATGGCCGAACAGGGCGGGATCGGTTTCACCAAAAGGTTCGCTGTTGCCCTTGATGACCGGCAGGATCGCGCGCGGGATATGGAACAGCCGCAGCAGGTCGTCATCCCATTCGCCGGTATGGATATTGCACAGCAGCGTGCGCGAGGCATTGGTGATGTCCGTCGCATGCACCTTCCCCGCCGTCAGGCGCCACAGCAGGAAGCTGTCGATGGTGCCGCAGGCAAGTTCCCCTGCCTCCGCGCGCGCGCGGGCACCGGGGACGTTGTCAAGGATCCATGCCAGCTTGGTGGCCGAGAAATAGGGATCGAGCAGCAGGCCGGTGCGTTCACGCACCAGGGCCTCGTGCCCTTCGAGGCGCATGTGCGCGCACTGCGCCGTGGTGCGCCGGTCCTGCCAGACGATCGCGCGATGGATTGGCTCGCCCGTCCTGCGGTCCCATACGACAATGGTTTCACGCTGGTTGGTGATCCCGATGGCCGCGATCTGTTCCGCGCCGCCGACCTGCTCCATCGCTTCACGCGCGGTAGAGACGACATTGCCCCAGATCTCGATGGCGTCGTGCTCTACCCAGCCATGGTTCGGGTAATGCTGCTGGAATTCGACCCGCGCCGTGGCCAATGCCGCGATCTCACGATTGAACACGATGCTGCGTGTCGATGTCGTGCCCTGGTCAATGGCGAGAATCTTGTTCTTCTTGTTCATTGTCGTTTCCTGTCCCATCGGGATCCAGATGTCACAAAGTGCGGCAGGTTCACGCCGCGATGAAAGATGTCAAACCGCCGCCCGCTTCTTCTGAACATAGATGTCAAGGCGCGCCGCGTCTTCATCCGTCACATGCAGGCCCATACGCGACCGCCGCCATAGGATGTCCTCCACCGTTTCAGCACGTTCATGCGTCATCAGGTAATCGATTTCGCGCGCCGTCAGGCCACCGCCAAAGCTTTCGCCCATGTCCGCCGCCGATTTCGCATCCCCCACGATCTCCGTCGCGCGTGACCCGTAATTGCGCACAAGCCGCCAGTGCTGGTTCGCGTCGAGGAACGGCGTCGCCTGCGCAAACCGCGCCAGCGCGCCCTCGAACCCGCCTTCGCCAAGGTCACCGCCGGGCAGGACCCGGTCCGCCGTCCATCCCGATGCGGACAGCACCGGCAGGAAAGGCTGCAGTTTTTCGATCGCATGTTCGGCAAGGCGACGATAGGTCGTGATCTTGCCGCCAAAGATCGACAGCAGCGGCGCCTGCCCGTTGGCCGCGTCGATATCAAGCACGTAATCGCGCGTCACGGCCGACGCATTCTTCGACGCATCATCATAAAGCGGCCGCACGCCGGCATAGCTCCAGACCACGTCGTCGGGCGTCACCGGCTTTTTGAAATAGCGGCTGACGCTTTCGCACAGGTACCGGATTTCCTCGGGCGAGATCTCGACCTTGCCCGGCGCCTGCGTCCAGGGGACGTCGGTGGTGCCGATCAGGGTGAATTTCTGCTCGTACGGGATGGCGAACACGATGCGCTTGTCCGGGTTCTGCAGGATATAGGCCTGGTCGCCTTCGAACATGCGCGGCACGATGATGTGGCTGCCCTTGACCAGGCGCACCTGCTTGTCGGTCTGGATGCAGGCGCGTTCACGCAGGATCTCGCTCACCCACGGGCCGCCGGCATTGACCATGATGCGCGAACGCACGATTTCACGCGTGCCGTCACGGGTGTTCTCGATCACCGCTTCCCACATGCCGTTGACGCGCTTCGCACTGAGCATGCGGGTGCGCGTGCGCACATCCGCCCCGCGCGCCACGGCGTCCATGGCGTTGAGCACGACAAGGCGGCTGTCCTGCACCCAGCCATCGGAATAGGAAAATCCCTTGCTGCATGCGCCGTTGAGCGGGACACCCACCGGGTTGGTCGTGAAATTGATCGATTTCGACTTCGGCAGGGTCATCTGGCGACCGGCGAGGTGATCGTACAGGAACAGTCCCACGCGCAGCATCCACGCCGGACGCGCCTGCGGCGTATAGGGCAGGATGAAACGCATCGGCCAGATGATGTGCGGCGCAATGCGCAAAAGCCGTTCACGTTCGATCAGGGCCTCGCGCACCAGGCGGAATTCATAATATTCCAGATAGCGCAGGCCGCCGTGAATCAGCTTCGTACTGGCGGACGAGGTATGACTGGCAAAGTCATCCTGCTCCACCAGCAGGACGGAGGCACCCCGGCCCGCGGCATCGCGCGCGATGCCTGCTCCGTTGATCCCCCCACCTACAATCAGCAGATCGACAGTCGTGCCGTTGTCACGGGGCACCTGGGGCGATGACTGGGACGTTTCATCCATGGACAGCATGTGCGTAATTCCTCCTGTCATGTTCGTAAACGAACATTGAGGGGTTATCAATACGAGTTCCACACTTATTTCATTGATCTGCATCAAGCGTGAAACTGCTGAAAATCCATCCAATATGAACCTTTTCTGTCAGAAATCGGGCATGGATGGATTCCGGGGGCCACAATGCGCGGTATCGCGCACCATTGCGAACGTGATACTACAATGGTGCACCGCACAAAATACTTTATAAGAACATGTTACGCCGTCAGGTTTCTCATATTATAAAAATTTTTATAGCATTCTCCATCACATTTCCTTTGCCCCTCAAAATAATCATTTTGGAGACGACGATGTTCGTTTAAGAACATTCGTGATCACAAGGATCGTCGGGCGACGGTCCTGACCGACCATCGCCCATTGACCGAATAATAAAAGAACAAAGTAGGTCCGATGTTCACAAACCGACAATTCCTCGGGGAACTGATCTCCGAATGCCTCGCTGTCATGATTATCGTCCTGATCGGCGATTCCGTTGCCGCGATGTACACGCTTTACGATCCCAGCCCCTACAAGCTGTCCTACTGGGGGGTGTGCATCGTCTGGGGACTGGGCGTGACGATCGCCATCTATATCACCGGCAGCGTGTCGGGCACGCACGCCAACCCGGCCGTCACGCTTGCTCTGGCGCTGTATCGCGGGTTTTCATGGCGCAAGGTACTGCCCTACTGCATGGCGCAGGTCGTGGGCGGCATGATTGGCGCAATGCTGGTCTATACGCTGTATCAACCCGTGATCGACCATTACAACCTTGCGCATCACCTTGACCGGGCCACCGATGGCGGTGCGGCGGGCGTCTTCTTTACCCATCCGGGGGAATTCGTCACACCCATGCATGCCTTTCTGGATGAAATCATCCTGACGGCGCTGCTGCTGTTCGGCATCTTCGCCGTGACGTGCGAATATAATACCCAGGCCCCGCAGGCGAATTCGAGCGCACTGATCATCGGCCTGCTCGTCGCCTCCATCGGGGCGTGCGCGGGTTATCTGGAAGGATGGGCCATCAATCCCGCCCGTGATTTTGGCCCGCGCCTGTTCTGCTTCCTTGGGGGATGGAAATATTCCGCGCTGCCGGGACCGGACAGTTTCTGGTGGGTTCCCATTGTCGGGCCGCTCTGTGGCGGGGTGATCGGGGCTGGGGGCTACCAGTTCCTGGTGCGTCCGTTCATTCCCCGGCCTGCCACCACCGCCTCCGTGGTCGAGGTGGCCGTGGTTTCGACACCTGAACAGGAAGACCTCCTGCGCATGTCCTGAAAACCCGCCTTGCGCAGGTCAGCAGGACGTAGACAGGCCGGGCGGCAGGAATGGCGCCCGGCCTGATGGCGTCATGAGGACTTGCGCAGGACGGTGCGGATGGCAAAGTTGCTCTGGATACGTGCGACACCGGGCATGCGGGACAGTTCCTCCTTGTGGATGCGTTCATAATCGGCGGTGTCACGCACCTCCACCCGCAACAGGTAATCCGCATCCCCGGTCATCAGGTAACATTCGCGCACGTCGGGACAGTCGCGGACCCGTGCCTCGAACCGGCGCTGGCATTCGTCGGTCTGGCGTTCCAGCGTGATATGCACGATCACGGTGGTCATGCCATGCACCGAACGTTCGTCGATCATGGCGCGATAACCGCAGATAACCCCCTGCTTTTCCAACAGTTTGACCCGTCGCAGACATGCCGAGGGTGACAGCCCGACCTTCTGCGCAAGGTCCGCGTTCGTCATCCGCCCGTCATGGGACAGATGGCGCAGGATGGCATCATTCACCCGGTCCACGATCATGATAACATATTCCGCCATTATTCGCATTTAGATGCGCAACCGGACAATATCTTAGCAGATCCTGCCATTAAATGGCAGGACATTTCGTTTTGATCCGGCATAGGATTTTCCATGACTTCCCCTGTGCCGGAATCCGTGCCCGTGTCACCTGCCCCTGCCTCCGCCGTTTCCTCGCACTGGCCCCGCCACCGCGCTGGCGCGACCCTGCGGATCGACCTTGATGCGATCGCGGCCAACTACCGCCTTGTGCGCGACAGGCTCACCCCGCGCACGACCTGCGCGGCCGTGGTCAAGGCCGATGCCTATGGGCTGGGCCTGGCGCAGGTGGCGCCGGCGCTGCAGCGCGCAGGGGCGGAACATTTCTATGTCGCCCATCTGGAAGAAGGCATCGCCCTGCGTCCGCACGTCACCCCTGCCACGCGGATATTCGTACTGCATGGCCCCCTGCCGGGCACGGAAGAAGAATTCACGGCACATGGCCTGACCCCCGTCCTCAATTCCATCGAACAGATCGCAGGCTGGCGCGCGCTGGCCCGGCGGCAGGACAGGGTGCTGCCTGCCGTCATACAGCTTGATACCGGCATGTCGCGCTTCGGACTGTCGATGGACGATGTGCGCGCCATCGCCGATGACGCGGGCCTGCTGGCGGGCATCACGCCGGACCTGATCATCAGTCACCTCGCCTGTGCGGATACGCCGCGGGATCCCGCCAATGCGCAGCAGAGGGCACGCCTGCTGGACATGGCGGCCCTGCTGCCTGCCGCCCCGATGGCGCTTTCGGCGTCCTCCGGCATCTTCCTCGGCCCCGATTACCATTTCGACATGGTCCGTCCCGGCGCGGCGCTGTATGGCATCGCCCCGAACGAGGATGGCCCCAATCCCCTGCGCCCTGTTGTCCGCCTCAGCGCACGCATCCTGCAGGTCCGCGACATCGCGGCGGGTGACGGGGTGGGCTATGGCCTGACCTATCGCGCGTCCGGCCCGCGCCGCATCGCGACGATCGGGGCGGGCTACGCCGATGGCTGCCTGCGGCAGGGGGCCAGCCACGGGGCCGCATGGTTCGGGGAGACGCGGCTGCCGATCCTCGGCCGGATTTCCATGGATTCCATCACCATCGACATCACGGATGTCCCGGCAGGGGCGCTGGGGCCGGACATGGCGGTGGACCTGCTCGGACCGCAGCATGACGTCGATGCGGCGGCACGCGCCGCGGGCACGATCGGCTACGAGATCCTGACGTCCCTTGGCCACCGTTACCACCGCACCTACGTGGCCGGTGGCTGATATCTTCCTTTCACCTACCTTTTGCACGAAAGCACAAGCGCAATGAAAATCATCGTTCTGGGCAGCGGTGTCGTCGGCGTCACATCGGCGTGGTACCTGGCGCAGGCAGGGCATGAGGTCACGGTCGTGGACCGCCAGCCCGCCGCCGGTCTGGAAACCAGCTTCGCCAACGCGGGACAGGTCTCCCCCGGCTATTCCGCCCCGTGGGCAGGACCGGGTGTGCCGCTGAAATCCATCAAGTGGCTGCTGATGAAATACCGCCCGTTCGTGTTCTGGCCCATGCCTGACCCGCACCTGTGGTCGTGGCTGGTGCAGATGCTCGAAAACTGCACGACGTCGGCCTATGACCGCAACAAGGGACGCATGGTGCGCCTGGCGGAATACAGCCGCGACGTGCTTGACGACCTGCGCGCCAGCACGGGCATCACCTATGACGACCGCCAGCAGGGCACGCTGCAGGTCTTCCGCACGCAAAAACAGGTGGACGACGCGGCGGGTGATATCCGTGTGCTGGAACAGTACAACGTGAAATACGAGGTACTTGACGCCGCAGGGTGCATTGCCGCCGAACCCGGCCTGGCCAGCGCGCGTGACAAGATCGTCGGTGGCCTGCGCCTGCCGGGGGACCAGACGGGGGATGCGTTCAAATTCACCCAGAACCTTGCCGCCATGGCGCAGAAGGCCGGGGTGACGTTCCTGTATGATACGAAGATCCGCGCCCTGCACGCCGATGGCGGGAAGATCACCGGCGTACAGACCAGCCGTGGGCTGCTGAGCGCGGATTCCTATGTCCTGTCGCTGGGCAGCTATTCCCCCGCGATGGTACGTTCGCTGGGGCTGGACCTGCCGATCTATCCGGTCAAGGGCTATTCCATCACCACGCCGATCACCAATGAGGACCGCGCCCCGGTCTCCACCGTGATGGACGAGACGTTCAAGATCGGGATCACCCGTCTTGGCAACCGCACCCGCGTGGGCGGGACCGCCGAACTGGCGGGGTTCAGCACCCGCCTGCGCAAGCCCCGGCGCGAGACGCTGGAACATTCGCTGACGGACCTGTTCCCCGGCGGCAACAACCTGTCGGACGCCACCTTCTGGACCGGGCTGCGGCCCATGACGCCCGATGGCACGCCCATCATCGGTCGTACGCGCTATGACAACCTGTTCCTCAATACCGGTCATGGCACGCTGGGCTGGACCATGGCCTGCGGGTCAGGGCGTGTGCTGGCGGATCTGATGTCCGGACGCATGCCGGAAATCCCGTTCGAGGACCTGGGCCTCGTGCGGTACGGACGCTAAAACCTTCCCGAACCGGCAGGCATGATGTGCCTGCCGGTTCCTTTCTAAAAAACCCCATAAATATCAAAAGTTTTTGGTGAAGCTTTTTTCAAAAAGCTTCAAAAAACACCGCTTTCCTAAAAAAAGACGCCCCCCAAAAGCCCCGGACAAAGACAGCCTAGCCCAGCCCCGCCCATGACAGCGCGGCGCACAGGACCAGGCCGCTCACCCCGATCAGCGTTTCGATCACCGACCATGTGGCGATCGTCTGCAGCACGCTCAGGCCCAGCGCTTCCTTGACCTGCCAGAAACCGGAATCGTTCAGCGGCCCGAACATCACGGCCCCCGCCCCGGTCGCCAGCACCATCAGTTCGGGCGACACGCCATGCGACTGCAACACGATCGGGCCGACGACACCTGCGGTCGTCCCCATCGCCACCGTGGCCGATCCCACCGCAAGGCGCAGCGCCGCCGCAATCAGCCACGCCAGCAGCAGCACGGGAATATGCATGCCGATCGCGGCCCCGGTGATGGTGGTGGACAGGTTGCTGTCCATCAGTTCCTGCCCGAACCCGCCCCCTGCCCCGATCATCAGGAACAGTGACGCCAGCGGGCCAAGGCTGTCACTGCTCAGCCGCAGCATGTCCTGTCGTGACATCCCCTGCCGCGCGCCAAGCGTGTAGAAGGACAGCAGCACCGACAGCACCAGCCCCACGTTTGGATCCCCCACAAAGCGCAGGACCGTGCCCGGCAGGCTGCCCGGCGCGCAGGCCAGTCGCGCGACAGACCCCGCCAGCATCAGCACGACGGGGGCAAGGATCGTCAGCAGCGTGATGCCAAAGGACGGCATGGAGCGTCGGCTGGCCGGCGGCGGCGCGGCCGGGGCCATGTCGTGCGGGTTGGGGGCCAGTCGCGGCACGATGAAATCCGCATAAAGCGGGCCGGAAATGATGGCGATGGGAATGCTGAGCACGATGCCCAGCACGATCAGGCGCCCGACATCGGCATGGTAGGCCGCCTGCGCGAACATCGCCCCCGGATGCGGCGGCACCAGTCCCTGCACCACCGACAGCGCCGCCGTCATGGGCAACGCCACACGCAGCATCGGCAGTCGCGTCTGGCGCGCGACCGACATCGCCAGCGGCACGAGAATGACGAAACCGACCGTAAAGAAGACCGAAATCCCGACCAGCAGCCCGATCAGCATCATGGCCCATCCCATATGCCGCCGCCCCGACAGCCGCACGACCGTCAGCGCGATCTGGTCCGCGCCACCGGATGCCTCCAGCATCTTTCCCAGCATCGCGCCAAGGGCGATGACCGACGCGATCTGGCCCAGCACCTGTCCCGCCCCGGTTTCAAAGGCGGCGATGACATGCGCAGGCGCCATCCCGGCGCACAGGCCAAGGAACAGCGACGTCAGGAACAGGGCGATGAACGGGTGCAGCCTGCACCGCTGGATCAGCACCACCGCCATGATGATGGAAACCGTGACGGTCAGGAACGCCAGTGAAACCGACATCCGCCCTTACCCTCCCCCCTGCGGCACGCGTTACCCGCGCGTCCGGGCACCGGAACGTGACGGAAGCGGCGGGGCGTCATCGGCCTCGTGCTTCCACCCACCACCCAGCGCGCGGGCCAGATGGATGCTTGCCAGCGTCTGCATGTCCTCGTTACGCAGCACCTGCTCGCGCGCGTCGAGTTCATCAAGGCGGGCGCGCAGGATGTCCTGCATCATGCGCTGTCCCCCTTCATACAGGCCCGTCACGTCGGACACGTTGCGTCCCGCCTGCGATACGGCAGTGGCAAGGTCATGGGCGCGGGTATCGGCACTGGTGCGGGCCTCATACGCGTCCTCGACCTCTCCGAGGGCATTGAGCACGGTGCGGTCATATCCTGCAACCGCGGCATCGAGCCGCGCATGGGCGGCATGGATGCGCGCATGCACCCGTCCGGCGGTAAAGATCGGCAGGTAGGTCGTCAGCGCGATCAGCCCCCCCGTACCCGACAGGCCGGGGATGCCGTCAAAGCGCAACCGCCCGTCGCCGCCAAAGAATTCCAGCCCGAAACGGGGCAGCAGGTCGGTCTTCGCACTCTTGAGGCGATCAAGCGCCGCCTCCACCTGATCCCGCCGGGCCAGCACATCGGGACGGCGTTCCAGCACGGTATCGGGCATCTCCCCCAACGGGGCAGCGGGGACAAAGAACGCGCCGGGCGCAGGAAGCGACGGTGCATTTTCCGGCGCCTGCCCCGACAGGATCGCAAGCCTGCGGCGATGGAGGTCATATTCCTCCACCAGCAGCGGACGGCGCGCCCGCTGGAGCGAGAGTTTCTCGTCCACCGCCCGCACGTCGGCCGAAACCGCCTGCCCGGCCACGAAACGCGCCTGTGTATAGGTGCGCAGGCGCTGCAATATCCCGATGCTGCGATCAAGCAGGTCGATCTGCCGCTGCACCCCCTGCGCACGGAGGTAGTTTTCCGCCGCGTCGGCCGCGACCAGCATCTGCATGCCGTGATATTCGGCCTGCTGGCCCAGCATCAGCGCACGCGCGGCACGGCTGTCGGCATGGCGTCCGCCAAACAAGTCAGGCTCCCACGACGCCCCGATCCCCGCGAGGTGGGCATCCGTGGCGGGATCCCCGTCCGAGAGTTGCGACAGGCCGGCGGGATTGCGCCAGCTCATCCCGCCGCCGCCAATGTTTCCCGTCGCCCCCACCGTGGGATACAGCGTCGAACGCGCGATCACATGCGCCGCGCGCGCCTGCAGCACATTGTCACGGGCGATGCGGATATCGGGATTGGCCGCCAGCGCCGTCTCCACCACGTGGGTCAGGGCCGGATCGTTCCACGACCGCCACCATGTCGTCAGGTCCGTCGCCGGATCGGTCCCGGCCGGGGCCTGCGTGAAACGCGACGGGACCGTGACGCGCGATGGCGGCGTGCGGGTATGGAAGGGGGAACACGCGCCAAGCGTGGCGATGGCCGCAAGGCAGATGATGCGCGAAAGTTTCTTTTTCATTATCCCTGCCTTGCCAGCATGGAGCGGAAGCGCATGAGCGCACAGAACAGGAAGACCACCCCGGTCACGACAATCGTCAGCAGCGGGGGCATGATCGTCCCCAGCCCCGCACCGCGATAGAGGATGGCCTGCGACAGGTTCACGAACTGCGTCGTCGGCAGGAACCGCACAAGCATGCGGATCATGGTGGGCATGTTTTCCACCGGCGTCGCCGCCCCCGACAGAAGGTAGGCCACGGCATAGACCGGCACCGCCAGCAGCCCGAACTGCGGCATGGTGGGCGCCACCGTCGCCAGCATGATCCCCAGCGACGTCACCGAAAACAGGTAGATCAGCGCGCATCCCGCAAACAGCGCCACCGATCCCGCCAGCGGCACGCCAAGCCAGCCATGCACCACCAGCCACAGCGACAGCATGGTGGCGACAAAGATTACGAACCCGTTGGTCACGATCTTGGAAATCGCGATCTCGCTGGCGGAGACGGGCATGACCAGCAGATGCTCGATCGTGCCATGTTCACGTTCGCGGATCACCGCGGCCCCCACCAGGATGATCGACAGGATGGTGATGTTGGTGACGATCTGCATCACCGACGTGAACCACTGCGATTCCCCGTTGGGGTTGAAGCGGATGCGGCTTTCGGCGCGGAAGGGAATGGCGTCGGCCAGATGGCCTTCATGCAGGACGGATTCGACCTCCCCCATGAAAATCCCGTCCAGATAGGTGGTGCCAAGCCCCGCCTGCGTCATGGCCGTGGCATCCACCAGGATCTGTAGCGCGGGCGCGCGTCCCGCCAGCACGTCGGCCTCGAACCGGGGGGGGATATCGACGACGAAGATGTAATCCCCCCGGTCCATCAGGCGCGACGCATCCTCCCGCGCGATCAGGACCGGCGGCTTGAAATAGGGTGGCAGCACCGCATCGTGCAGGCGTCGCGACAGGGCGGAATGATCCTCGTCCACAAAGGCGATGGTGGCGTTGGAGACATCGGTGCGCACCCCGTTCGCCACCAGCAGCACACCGGCCGTAAAGGCGAAGACAATCAGCCCGAGCAGGATTGCGTCATTGAACAGGCTTCGGAATTCCTTGCCGCACAGCAGGCCGACATTGATGATCCAGCGTCCCATCAGCGGCCTATGCTTCCTGCTTCTTCAGCAGCAGGCGCGCACCAAGCATGTAGAATGCCGCAAATCCTGCAAGCGCTGCATACATCCGCATGAAGGCGAACACCCCCATGCCCTTGGTAAAGCTGCCCAGGCTGATCAACTGGAACCATGACGCGGGAAAACCGAACCCGACAAGGCGGCTCAGCCCCGTCAGCGTGGAGGAGGGATAGAGCATGCCGGAGAAATTCACCGCCGGGATCAGGCAGATGATGGCGGTGCCGAAAATGGCCGCGACCTGCGAATTGACGAAGGTGGAAATCAGCATCCCCAGCCCCGTCGCACCCAGTATGAACAAAAGCGCACCGATGCTCAGCGCCACGAACGATCCCTTCAGCGGCACCCCCAGCACAAGGACCGACAGCACCACCAGCACGACATAGCTGCACGTCGCCAGCGCGACATAAGGGGCCTGCTTGCCCACCAGGTACTGCCCCACCGTCGCGGGCGAGGCATAGAGGTTGACGATGGAGCCGATTTCCTTTTCCCGAACGACCCCAAGTGCTGTCAGCATCGTGGGAATAAGGATCAGCGCCAGCATCACCATCCCCGGCGTCATGGCATAGATGCTGCGGAATTCCTGATTGTAGATGAAACGTGGCTCCAGCACGACGGGCACGCTGGCCGCCTGTGGCAGTTCACGCCCCAGCGTCGTCGCATACCGCGCCAGCACCCCTTCGACATAGGCGTGCACGTCGGCGGCAAGGAACGGCACCGCGCCATCAATGACCACGCCCACGGCGGGACGCCGCCCGGCCTCCATGTCCCGGGCGAAACCGGGCGGGATATCCAGCCCCAGTTGCGCACGCCCGTCATGCAGGGCCCGGTCCATCTGCGCCGGGTCGTCGGAGGGCGCGATTTCCACGAAATAGGGTGATCCGCGGAAACTGTCGATCAGGTCATGGCTGATGCTGGTGCGGTCATGGTCGCACACGGTAAAGGACACGCCATTGACGTCGAAGGAGATGCTCGACGCGGCAATCAGCAGCAGCACGACCGGGCCGATGATGGCGAAGGTCAGGCGCATGCGGTCACGCAGCAGCTCCACCGCCTCGCGCCGGGCAAAGGCCCACGCGCGCGGCAGCCACGTCCCGCCACGCCATCCCTTCCATGTCCAGCCACGGTGCCGGTGGGAGGGCGTGGCCGGTGCGGGCGCGCCGCCCGGCTCCGCCTCCGCTTCCTTGAGGTAGGCGATGAACGCCGCCTCCAGGTCCTTCGCCCCGCGCCTGCGGACCAGTTCGGCGGGCGTTCCCACCGCAAGCACCCGCCCGCGGTGCATCAGCGATATCCGGTCGCAGCGCGCGGCCTCGTTCATGAAATGGGTGGAGACGAAGATCGTGACATGGTCCTGCCGCGACAGCTTGATCAGGTGCCGCCAGAACATGTCACGCGCCGCCGGGTCCACGCCGGAGGTCGGTTCGTCAAGGATCAGGATTTCGGGATTGTTGATGCACGCCGCGGCCAACTGCAGGCGCTGGCGGATGCCCAGCGGCAGGGCGGACGGACGGACATCGGCCACGCCATCAAGTTCGAAATCCGACAGCGCCTGTGTCACGCGCTGCGCCGCATCGCGCGCGGGGATACGGTAAAGCCGCGCCTGAAGCCGCAGGTTCTGCCGGACGGTCAGTTCCTCGTACAGCGAAAAGGACTGCGACATGTAGCCGATGCGCATGCGCGTGGACATGTCGCCCGGCGTGATGACGCGCCCGAACAGTTCCGCCGTCCCGCTGGTGGCATCAAGCAGCCCGGTCAGCATCTTCATGGTCGTGGACTTGCCGCAGCCATTGGAGCCGAGGAAGCCGAAGATCTCGCCACGCCCGATGCGGAAGCTGACATCGTCCACCGCGACAAAGCTGCCGAACCGCTTGGTCAGGTTCTGCGCCATGATGGCCGGCGCGCCGCCGGGATCGTGGTAGGGCGGGATGGAAAAGCCGGTGGCGTTCGCGCGCTTTTCCTCCGGCAGGAGGGAGATATACGCCTGCTCCAGCGATGTGGTGTGCGTGCGCGCCAGCACGTTGGCCGTCCGGTCCGCGATCAGCACATGCCCCGCATCCATCGCGACGAGGTAGGCGAAGCGCTCCGCCTCGTCCATGTAGGCGGTGGAGACAAGGACCGTCATGCTGGGGCGCTCGCTGCGCAACTGCCCCACCAGTGTCCAGAACTGCTGGCGCGACAGCGGATCCACCCCGGTGGTGGGTTCGTCAAGGATCAGCAGGTCCGGGTCATGCACCAGCGCGCAGCACAGGCTGACCTTCTGCTTCATCCCCCCCGACAGGTGCCCCGCCGGACGGTCGGGAAACGGCGCAAGGCCCGTGGCGTCGAGCAGGCGGTTGATGCGCTCCTCACGCTCGTCCGCCGCAAGGCCGAACAGGCGGGCGAAGAAATCCACGTTTTCCCACACCGACAGGGTCGGATACAGGTTGCGGCCCAGGCCCTGCGGCATGAACGCGACACGCGGCAGGAAGGCCTCGCGCTGCGCACGGTCGGCCATGTCGGTGCCCAGCACGTCGAGATGCCCCGCCTGCATGCGCCGCACCCCCGCGATCAGGCCGAGCAGCGTGGACTTCCCCACCCCGTCAGGCCCGACAAGGCCGATGGTCGTCCCCGCCGGGAGGGAGAGCGAAATGTCGTCAAGCGCCCTTACCGGGCCATAACGATGCGACAGCCCCTTTATGACGATCCCGGCGTCATGTTGCGTGCCCGCGCCCATCATCACTTCGCATTGGCAAGGAACAGGCTGTCGGGCCACCTGATGGTGGGATCGGCACGGACATAGCCATCGCCCGTCATGCCGGATTTCAGCATCGTCCCGTACTGCTTCGCCGTCTCCGGCGCGACCTGAAGCTTCACGCGGTAGACAAGCTTTTCACGTTCGGTCGTCGTCTCGACATATTTCGGGGTGAACTGCGCTTCGGGGGCGACAAAGGAAACCGTGGCGGGAATGACCTGCCGGTGCAGCGCATCCAGCACGATACGCGCCTGATCGCCCACATGCAGGGTGCCCGCGACCTCCGCCGGGTAGAAGACCGTGAGGTACATGTCGGACGGGTCCAGCATGGAACCGATCCGGCCGCCGCCGGGCACCACGGCCCCCTTCTCCACGATACGGTATTCGATCCGGCCGGAGACCGGGGCGTGGATGACCATGTCACCAACGACCGTCCCGGCGCGATCCGCCTGCGCCTGCGCCGCCTGCGCGGCCGCATCGGCCGCGGCCACCGCATGGTCCGCCGCCTGCACCGCCGCGTCATGGGCGTCATGATCGGCCTGCCGCTGCTGCACCTCCATGTCGGAGACAAGGTGCTGGCGCGCCATCACATGCACATGGTCCAGTTCAAGCTGCGCCAGGTGGGCGGCGGCCTGCTGCGCATCACGTTCGGCGCGCGCGCGCTGCCCCGTTTCACGGGCCTCGCGGATCTGCGCGCGCGCGGCGGCCAACTGTGCCTGTGCCTCGGCATCGTCCTCGTGGGCGAGGACCTGCCCGGCCGTGACCTCGTCGCCTTCGGAAAATGCAAGATCGGTGACGCGGCCGGGATATTTCGCCGCGATGTCAAGCCGTGTCAGTTCAAGCCGCCCGTTGGCCCGCGCAATACCGGCAGGCAGTACATCGTGATGCGTGACATAGAACCATGCCGCCCCGCCACCGGCAATCGCGATCGCAAGCCCGGCGCCAATCAGCAGGTCACGGGTATTCACGCGCACCATCCGGTGCCTATGCGCGGATTCTTCGTGCAAATACGCGACAAGTATCCTGCTCCCCTTAATCTTTTACGCACGACTGACCCTGACGTCACCAGTATGATCAACAGTGTTACAACGGCATTACAGGGTCAAAAGGGCATTGGGCAACAGGCGATCACATATTCACATTGATTAATGTCAAATGACGATCAGGCAGCCTGCGATGGCCCATTCACCATGACCTGCGCATGACCAGGTGGACCTCAGCGCACATCCCCCGATGATGCCCCCCGCGACAGGACGCTGCCGGGGCGGGCATCGTCTTCTTCCTGCGCCAGCGCTTCCGCCTGCCGCAGGATCCGTGACAGGGCCTGCATTGTCTGTTCCATCATTTCCGCCGGGACATCACGCAGCAGGCGTCCTTCCACCTCGGCGCAGATCTCATGCAGGCGGGCGCATCTGTGCCTGCCCTCGGCCGTCAGGAACAGGCTCTTGACCCGGCGGTCCACCGGGTCGGGCCGCCGTTCCACCAGTCCTTCCCTTTCCAGCAGGTCGAGCACACGCACCAGCGCGGAACTGTCGGTGTTCATCGCCTGCGCCAGGTCACGCTGCGACACGCCATCGGGCATCATCATCAGGTAGGCCAGGGGACGCATCATGGCCATGCTCATCCCCTCGGGGCGGATGGCGCGGTCCAGCACCAGACGCCACGTATTGGACAGGCGCATCGTCAGGAACGTCATGCGCATGTCCTGAAAGCCGCTTCCTTTGATATCGGGCATGGGAGGGCGTGCTGACATGATGCTCCAACGTGTCTGTCGCGGGTGGGCCTTCGATATCATGAAGGACGACGCCGGGGGTGCCGGAATTCTGCACGGCATCCCCGCATGCCCGGCGCAGGACATGCCGGCCACGATTTCCAATGCACGCATAACATTGACATGGCAATGATTGTTATGAAATGAATGTGGGCACCCCCAGCGGAAGACTGCCCATGCCCTCGCCCTGTCCGTTCCCCTGCCCTCCCTGCCGCGCCCGGGATG
The DNA here is from genome assembly GCF_013155425.1 of Gluconacetobacter entanii. Lineage (NCBI taxonomy): Bacteria > Pseudomonadati > Pseudomonadota > Alphaproteobacteria > Acetobacterales > Acetobacteraceae > Gluconacetobacter > Gluconacetobacter entanii. The sequence goes on from NZ_JABJWD010000167.1 coordinate 62,790, forward strand.
GGGGCGCACGTTGGTAAAGGCGCTGTCGCACCTGCGCGACATCTTTCGCGACGATGCGCGGTGGCGGGCGAACATGGCCACGGCGGCGTTCAGCGCGCGCGTCCTGATTTCAATGGGCATCGCGCTGTTCCTGGCCTTCAGTTTCCAGTTGCAGTCCCCCATGAGTTCCGTGACCACCGTCATGATTGTCGCCAACCCGGCGGTCGGCGCGCTGGTGTCCAAGAGCATCTGGCGCATGATCGGCACGGTCATCGGCGCGGTCATCAGCGTGGCGCTGATGGCGGCCTTCGTGCAGTCGCCGATCCTCTACATCATGGCGCTGTCGGTCACGGTGGGGCTGGCCTGCATGGCAGCGACGTTCCTGCGGCTGTTCCGCGCCTATGCCGCCGTGCTGACGGGCTATACCATCGTCATCATCGCCGCCCCCGCCTTTGGTGATCCCGATGGCGTGTTCCTCAGCGCGCTTTCACGCCTGTCCGCCGTCGTGGTGGGCATCGTGACCACGGCGGCGGTATTCATGGTCACGTCCCCACGCCGGTCCGACCCGCTGCTCGACCAGATCAGCACCATGTTCCGCGACACCGTCCGCTATGTCCTGTCGCGCCATGATACGGGGGGTGCGGCCATGACGGACGCCGCGTTCCATGCCCAGCGCGCCGGGCTGCTTGCCGGGATCGGGCGCCTGTCGGATGCGGTGGAATATGCGGCGACGGACAATTACGACATCAGCGTCCGCCATCGCGAAATCCGCGCGGGCCTGGCGCGCCTGTCAGGCATTGTCGCCGCCTACCATCCCCACGCGGTCATTGCGTCGGGACCGGCGCATGCATCGGCTTCACCGCAGGACCATCCCCCCGCCGACGGGCTGATCGCGGACCTGATGCGCGCGCTGCTGCAGACGCTTGAGGCGACGCCCCTGGCCGAAGGCTGCGCAGGCGCCTGCCTGCGGATCGCGCAGACGCGCGAGGCCCTGCTGGAGCGTGCGGAAAACACCCCCTCCCCCCGGCAGTTGCTGTTCCTTGATGATGCGCGTGACCTGCTTTCACGGCTGGAACATGCGCTGCGCGACCTTGCGCATCGCGGGGGAAATGACCGCAGCCTGCGCCTGCGGCCGTTCATGGAATGGCCCACGGCCCTGCGCAATGGCGCGCGCGGCGCGCTGACGACGCTGCTGGCGGGGCTGACCTGGTATGTCCTGCACTGGACGGCGGGACCGATGATGATGCTGTATGTCGTTGCGGCCTCCAGCCTGCTGTCCACCGCGCCCTCCGCATCGCGCGCGTCGGGACTGCTGGCGGGCGGGACCGCGCTTGGCGTGCCTGCGGGGCTGCTGTGCCACCTGTTCGTGCTGCCGCGGATCGACGGCTATCCCCTGCTGTGGCTCAGCCTCGGGCTGTTCCTGCTGCCGGGGATATGGCTGCAGTTCAATCCCCGGCTGGGCATCGGGGCGTTCGGATATTCGGTGTTTTCCACCATCATGCTGCAGATCAACAACCCGATCCATTACAACGACATCTCGCTCATGAACGAATGGATAGCGATCCTGATGGGGTGCTGCATGCTGGTCCTGTCGTTCCGCGTCATCCTGCCGCCCAACCATCGGCTGGATGGTGCACGGCTGGTAGCGTCCCTGTCGCGCAGTGTGCAGCGCCTGGCCCTGGGACGCGCGTCCTTTGCGGGACAGTGGATCGTGTGGGAGAACCTGCAACTCCAGAAAGTCGCGCGCCTGGCCATGCGGCTGTCCTTCTGCGCGCCCGCCCCGGTGGCGAACCACTATGTCGATGCGGCGCTGGCGGCCATTTCACTGGGACGTCTGGTGGAACGCCTGCACCGCCTGAGCGACGCCGCCGACACGCCCGCGCCCGAGCGCCGGCAACTGGAGGAAGCACTTGCGGCCTTCAGGAACCTGACCCGCGATCCGCTGGCGACCGCGCACGCCCTGCGTGACATCTGCGCGCGGATTGGCGCGGGACAGGCCCTGACCTCCCTGCCGCCACGGCAGATGGAGGCCGTCGCCTGCATGGAGCAGGCGGAACGTATCATCGTGGACATTCCCACCTTCCTCGATCGCAATGGCCCGATCCAGTGGTCCGATGACTATCCCCGGGCGCGCGAATTCTTCGCCGTTGCGCAATCTGACGGCGCAGCGCCCTGATAATGGTGACAGCCGGGATCATGATCGACGATCATGCCCATCGCCTGCATCCACGCATAGACGATGACCGGCCCGACAAAACGGAAACCACGCGCCCGCAGCGCTGCCGACATGGCCTGTGACAGGGGGGACTGCGCCAGCACATGGCCGGTGCGGTTATGGACGGGACCGTCGGGCGTCAGGCTCCACGCGAATGTCGCGAAATCCTCGCCGCGTTCATGCATGCGCAGCAGGGCACGGGCATTGCCAATCGTGGCCTCGATCTTGCGCCGCGCACGGATGATGCCCGGGTCGGCCATCAGGCGTTCGACGTCATTTTCATCAAACGCCGCAACGCGCACCGGATCGAAACCGGCGAACGCACGACGGAACCCCTCCCGCCGTTTCAGCACCGTCACCCATGACAGGCCCGCCTGGAACCCCTCCAGCATCAGGCCTTCCCACAGGGCGCGCCCGTCATGGACGGGCCGTCCCCATTCCCCGTCATGGTAGGCGGCCAGCAGTTCGCTGTTTCCCACCCATGCGCAGCGACGCTGTATCACGCCACCACTCATCCCTCATGCTCCATCTCCACCGTGGGCGGAGGTTCATGGCCGAAGATGGAACGGCCCCCATATTCATGGGACCTGCGTCGCTCCTGCGCGATGAAGTCCGGCAGCGTGGGGCCGGTGGCGTGGCGTTCCAGACGCCGGGCCTGCCGGTCGAGGCGGCGGATGGCGTCCAGTCGTTCCTCATTCCCCAGCCTTGCCGCCGTAACCGCCGCCTTCATGACCGAAATCGTGCGGTCATAGACGGCGACCGGCACGGGATAGGGCTGACGGTCCTTGCCCCCATGGGCCAGTGAAAAGCGTGCCGGATCGGAAAACCGGCAGGGCGCGCCATGCACGACCTCCGCCACCTGCGCCAGCGACAGCACGGTGCGCGCCCCCACACCCGGCACCAGCAGCAGGTCGGAAAAATCCTGCGGGCCGCACTGCGCCGCCGCCGCCAGCGCGCCATGCAGGCGTCGCAGCACCACATCGGCAGGTCGCACGTCATGATGTTCGGGCATCACCAGATGCGGCAGGAACGGCGTGTCCGTGGCGGCGGGCGCCCCACCACGCAGGCGCGAGACCTCGCGCACGATACGGTCAGGCCCAAGGTCGTTGAGAAGTTCAAGCTGCCCCTGCCGCGAAGGCGCCGCGCGCTGGTCCGTCAGGTTGACGATCGCCCCCTGACGACGCCCCTCGATGGCGGCATGGGGCGTTTCGACAAAGCTGCGCAGTCCCTCCGACAGCCAGTGGTAGCGCCGGGCAAGGCGCTGCGTGCCATCCATCCCCTGCTGCACGACCGTCCAGTGCCCGTCATCCGTGACGATGAAGCCGTGCAGGTAAAGGTCGAACCCGTCCTGCACCGCCGCACTGTCCACCTTTGCCACCAGCCTGCTGGCCCGTATCCATGCGGCCCCGTCGCCCCCCGTCCGTTCCGCCACCGACAGCAGTTCATCGGGGGTGCGACGCGAATGTCGCCCCCTGCCGCCGCAGACATGCAGGCCAAGTTCGTGGGAGACCGGGGCCAGTCCCCGCTTGAGCGCGCCGATCACGCTGGTCGTAATGCCGGAGGAATGCCAGTCCATGCCGATCACCGCGCCAAGGGACTGGAACCAGAAGGGATGGGCAAGGCGGCGCAGGAATTCGTCGCGCCCGTAATGATGGATGATCGCCTGCGCAATGATGCCGCCAAGGCGCGCCATACGCTGCCCCAGCCATTGCGGCACCCGCCCGCCATGAAGCGGCATATCCGCGCTGCCTGCCCGTCGTGCCATGCCCCACGCCCCCAGAACATTCCAGAAACATGCGCTGTAACACACAGTCCGGCCCATAGGCCAGACACCAGGATGCGCGTATCGGACATGGTGTGGCCATATCCTGAAAGGCTGTTGGAATAATACCTTGATAAAAAACAGAAGTTTTTATGCAGGTGTTACTGTGCGGGTGGCAGCGCACCCTTGGCTTCGCCCACCTCCGCCATGGCAAAAATCTGCCGCAGGACGATACATTCCTCATCGGTCAGAAGACTGCCGAGCGTCGCACCATCCAGCACGGCCATGAAGGCGGCAATGGCCTGCCCCAGCAATCCGCGAAGGCTGCACTGCCGGGCCAGCACGCAGGCCTGGCCATCCGGGGTCGTGGGTTCACATGCGACGAGGGTCATGTCTTCCTCGGTATAGCGCACGACATCGCCAATACGTATTTCATCCGCCGCACGGGCCAGCGTCATGCCGCCCCCACGCCCGCGCATCGTCTGGATGAAGCCACCGCGCCCAAGCTTGTGAATGACCTTGACCAGATGGTTTTCAGAAATGCCATAGGCATTCGCAACTTCGCGGATGGAAACCCGGCGATCCGTATGCAACCCTACATAAAACAATGTCCGCAAGGCGTAGTCAGTATGTAAGGTCATCCGCATGAGACCGTCTTAACATTGGTATCATATGGGCAAAAGAAAAAACAAAGATACTACTTTTATCTATGTTTGTGGAAATAACTTCAAATTCTTCATTTACGCCTGTCATCCGCCCCGCCAGGGGGAACGGCGGGAACATGCCCCTGAACATCACAGATTTGTGATAAAACAATGCGACCGGTCAATTACAACGTTACGAAAGCAGAATTTGCGAATCGTACAGAGATTGCAGCATGCAGGCCCCCGAAGACCCGATGAAAGTTTCAGATATTGTTTATGGAATCAGGGTTTTTCAGGACCCGCACGCATATTCCCCGCATCCATGGGATGACCCATCCTGCGTAATGGCGGATGCGACATCATGTCGATGATGGCCGCGGCGGTTTCCTCCACCGAACGATGCGTCACATTGATGACCGGCCAGCCATGCTGCGCGCATAGCCGCCGCGCCCAGACCAGTTCCTCCTGCACCCGCGTCGGATCGACATATGGGCGCATGGACTCATCGGAAACCCTGCGCCGCGCGAACTTGCGCCCCGGCAGCATCATGCCCACGCGGGAGCGGCGGATTTCCACCAGGGTATGCGGATCGATCATCAGGCCGACCACCGTCCCCCTGTATTCCAGCAACCCCTCCGGCAGGGGCACGCCCTGCACCAGCGGAACATTCGCCGCGCGTATCCCGCGATTGGCAAGGTAGAAGCAGGTCGGCGTCTTCGACGTCCGCGACACGCCAACCAGGACGACATCCGCGTCCTCCAGCGACTTGACGCGCTGCCCGTCATCATGGCCGACGACGTACTGCATGGCGTCTATCCGCCGGCGGTATTCGTCATCCATGACATACTGGCCGCCGGGGTGACGCTCGGCGCGGGTGCCGGTCTCACGTTCCAGAAAATAGATCGTGCTGTCGAGGATGTTCTCCACCTGCACCCCCATGCCGCGACACCCCGCCCGCAGGGCGTCGCGCAGGCTTGGCGTCGTCAGCGAGGACAGCACCGGCCCCGGTTCCGCAGCGATCCCCGCCAGCACACGCCCCACCTGTATCTGCGAACGCACAAGGTTCCAGTTGCGCTGGAGGAAGGAGGACTCCCGAAACTGCGCGCCACAGGCACGCACAACTGCCTCCAGTGTCTGGCCCGTGGCCTCCGACACCAGATGCAGGACAATCGGCCGAGTATTCATGGGACCATACAGCACGGTGCCGCCGCACGACGCGACGACACCGCCTGCCTCTGCGCTTTATGCCGAAGCGTTTTCCTTGCGATGGGCCAGCGCCGCCTGTGCCGCGGCAAGGCGGGCCACCGGCACCCGGAAGGGCGAGCATGACACATAATCCAGCCCGACCTCGTCAAAGAACGCGATCGAGTCCGGATCACCGCCATGTTCGCCGCAGATGCCCAGCTTCAGGCCCGGATGCGCGGCACGTCCCCGTTCCACCCCCATGCGTACCAGCGCGCCCACGCCCTCACGGTCGATGGAAACGAACGGGTCCTTGGGCAGCAGTCCATGATCGACGTAAAACGGCAGGAACGATCCCGCGTCATCGCGCGACAGGCCGAATGTCGTCTGCGTCAGGTCATTGGTGCCGAAGGAGAAGAAATCCGCATGATGTGCGATTTCGCCCGCCTGGATCGCGGCACGGGGCAGTTCGATCATCGTGCCGATACGATAATCAAGCGCCGCCCCACGTTCCTGCAGCACGGCGCTGATTTCCGCCTCCGCCGCACGGCGTGCGACCTCCAGTTCCGCCCTGGTCGCAACCAGCGGGATCATGATTTCCGGCACGATCCCCTTGCCCGTCTCGTCAGAGACCTGCAACGCGGCCTCGATGATGGCGCGCACCTGCATCGCATAGATTTCCGGATTGGTCAGGCCCAGACGGCATCCGCGATGGCCCAGCATCGGATTCGCTTCGGCCAGAGAGGCGCAGCGGGCGCGGATTTCCTCGACCGTCTTGCCCAGCGCCGTCGCCACCTCGGCCAATTCCGCCTCGGCATGCGGCAGGAATTCATGCAGCGGCGGGTCCAGCAGGCGCACCGTCACCGGCAGTCCGGCCATGATGCGGAAGATGCTGACGAAATCATCGCGCTGGAACACCAGCAGCGCATTGATCGCACGCTGGCGCACGGTTTCCTCGTCCGCGATGATCATCTGGCGCACATGGCCGATGCGGTCGGGGCCGAAGAACATATGTTCCGTGCGCGCCAGGCCGATCCCCTCTGCCCCGAAACGGCACGCGGTCTTCGCATCGTCGGGGGTTTCGGCATTCGCCCGCACGCCGAGGCGACGGATGGAATCGGCCCAGCCCATCAGCGTGTTGAAATCATCCGACAGGATGGGCGGAATGGTCGCGACCCGCCCGAGATAGACCGCGCCCGTGCTGCCATCGAGCGTGATCCAGTCCCCTTCGGCAATGGAATGGCCGTCGATGGTCATGACCATCGTGGCGTAATCGATATGCACGCTGCCGGCACCCGCGACGCAGACACGCCCCATGCCGCGCGCGACCACGGCGGCATGCGACGTCATGCCGCCACGCGCCGTCAGCACGCCACGCGCGGCATGCATGCCATGCACGTCCTCGGGCGAGGTTTCGACACGCACAAGGATCACATCCTCCCCACGCGCGGCGCGGGCCTCGCACTCCTCGGCGGTGAAGACGACCGCACCCGACGCCGCACCGGGCGATGCCGGCAGGCCGCGCGTCAGTTGCACGCGGTCGGCCTTGGGATCGAGCGCGGGATGCAGCAACTGGTCAAGCGACGTCGCGGGAACGCGGCAGATCGCGTCTTCCTTGGAAATCAGCCCCTCTCGCGCCATGTCGATGGCGATCTTCAGGGCCGCGGCCGCAGTCCGCTTGCCGTTGCGGGTCTGCAGCAGGTACAGCACATTGCGCTGCACGGTGAATTCGATGTCCTGCATGTCGCGATAGTGACGCTCCAGCAGGGCGCGCACCCGCAGCAGTTCGGCATAGGCATCCGGCAGCACCATCTCCATCGGATGCTGCCCCTCCTCCGCCCGGGCACGCGACATGGGCTGCGGGGTGCGGATCCCGGCCACGACGTCCTCGCCCTGCGCGTTGACGAGGTATTCGCCGTAGAACACGTCCTCCCCGGTGGAGGGATCGCGCGTGAAGCACACGCCCGTGGCGCAGTCATCGCCCATGTTGCCGAACACCATCGACTGCACATTGACCGCCGTCCCCCACGAGGCCGGGATGTCATGCAGCCTACGATAGGTATTGGCGCGCGGGTTCATCCACGAACCGAACACCGCCCCGATCGCCCCCCAGAGCTGCGCCTGCGGGTCGGAGGGGAATTCCTGCCCGGTATGTTCGTGGATGATCTCGTGATAGGCCTTGACGACCTCGCGCCACTGCGCGGCAGTGATGGCGGTATCGTCGATCACGCCGAGCGTGCGCTTGAACTGGTCGAGCACATCCTCGAAATGGTGATGGGCGACCCCCATGACGACGGAGCCATACATCTGCACGAAACGGCGATAGCTGTCCCACGCGAAACGTTCATCGCCGGAGGAACGGGCAAGCCCCTGCACCGTTTCATCGTTGAGGCCAAGGTTGAGGACGGTGTCCATCATCCCCGGCATGGAGACCCGCGCGCCGGAACGGACGGAAACGAGGAGCGGGGCGTCGGCATCGCCGAAACGCAGGCCCATGGCCCCCTCGATGCGCTGCATGGCCGCATCGACCTGCGCGCGCAGGTCTTCGGGATATTTGCGTCCGTTGTCATAGAACGCCGAGCAGACTTCGGTCGTTATGGTGAAGCCGGGCGGCACCGGCAGGCCGATCGACGCCATTTCCGCCAGATTCGCACCCTTGCCGCCCAGAAGGTTGCGCATTTCCGCGCGTCCCTCGTTCAGGCCGTTTCCGAAACTGTATACCCACTTCGTCATGTCTGCTCGTTCCCACTTGCGATGGCATCGCGTCCTGAATCCTTTTCTGGCGCAAGGAATGCAAGGGCGCGCCGCCATATTTTTTCATATTGTTGTTTTTAGTAGGGCCAGAAGGAAAAATTATGCGATTTTAAAGATTCCAGCAATAGATATTTTCGCATCATGGCAATCGCGAAACATTAACAATGCGAATATATCGCAAATGGGTGGCGGCAGGATAGATGACGCGACAAGTTGTGTTGCATTGCAGCATGTTTATTTCATTATTTTGCAATTCGCATGCCTGCTCCCGGCTTTTCTACTTGGCCGGAGCCTTCCCCTTCGGCAGGATCGGTGATAGGCCCTGCCTGATGAGGGTTGCATGGCTTTGCGCTACCCCGTCATGAAACGTCATGCCACCCACCGGCAGTCCTTCATGATCATTCCCTAGGCACCAAGGACAGGAAACATGATCCGCGATCCCAAGATCATCGAACATCTCAACACGCAACTCACCAACGAGTTGACCGCCATCAACCAGTATTTCCTTCATGCGCGCACGCTCAACCACTGGGGCGTCACCCTGCTGGGCAAGAAGGAATACGAGGAATCGATCGAGGAGATGCGTCACGCCGACTGGCTGATCGAACGCATCCTGTTCCTTGGCGGCCTGCCCAACGTGCAGCGTTACAACCAGGTGCTCATCGGCCAGAACGTCGAGGAAATCCTCAAGTGCGACCTCAAGCTGGAGGAAAAGGCGATCGCGGACCTGCGCGAGGCCATCGCCTATTGCGAAAGCGTGCGCGACTATGTCTCGCGCGACCTGTTCCTCAAGATCCTTGATAACGAGGAAGAGCACGAAGACTTCCTCGACCGTCAGTTCGACCTGATCAAGATGATCGGCATCGAACGCTACATCCAGCTTAACTCCGCCTCCGCCGAGAAAGAGTAACCAGACCACAGGCCAGCCATCCCAATGGGGTGGCTGGCATGGTCCCGCCCATGGCCGGGACCGTACGGCATGTGCTTCATGCCATGAGGGTACGCCCCTCACCGCCTGACAGGTCGAGCGTCGCTCCCTGTCCCTCGCGGGCCTGACGCAGGGCCCGGCGCAGCAGGCATACGACCCCCGGGACACAGTTCCCGCACTGCGCCTTGCATCCCTTTGCCGCATAAACTTCCCGCGGATGGGTGGCCCCCTTGCTTACAGCGATATTTACATCCGTATCCGTCAGCATGTTGCACGAACAAACAAACATGAAACACCCATCCATTGCCGCGAGTCCGCCTCACCATATATGAGAACAATTCTCAATATCAATGGGGGATGCACGATTTTCTGCACCTTTTGCGAACACGCCCGCGCGAACTGCCCGCCCGCAGGCGGCGCCTTGCGATTCGGCCCCCGGGATCGGCAGTTTGCCCGGCTGGATGGGGCACCGGCCCAAACACAAACGCCGCCTCCCGGACGGGCGGCGGCGTTCATGGACCATGGTCAGGACAGGCCCCGGATCGCAGGGCCTGCTGCGGATGGAGGGATCAGGACAGTTTCTTGCGCAGGCGGGCGTCGAGAACGTCAAGGAACGGCTGCGTGTCCAGCCATTTCGTCCCGTTGCCAACCAGTAGGGCGAGATCCTTGGTCATTTCGCCGCCCTCGACCGTCTCGATGCAGACACGCTCCAGCGCCTCGGCAAAGTGGATGACGTCGGGCGTATTGTCGAAACGCCCGCGATAGGCCAGTCCGCGTGTCCATGCGAAGATGGAGGCGATGGGGTTGGTGCTGGTGGGGCGTCCCTTCTGGTGCTCGCGGAAATGGCGGGTCACCGTGCCGTGCGCGGCCTCGGCCTCCACCACGTCGCCCGTGGGGTTGAGCAGCACGGACGTCATCAGGCCAAGGCTGCCGAAGCCCTGCGCCACGATGTCGCTTTCCACGTCACCATCATAGTTCTTGCACGCCCAGACATACCCCCCCTGCCATTTCAGCGCGCAGGCCACCATGTCGTCGATCAGGCGATGTTCGTAGGTCAGGCCCAGCTTTTCGAAATCCGCCTTGAATTCGCGCTCATAGACCTCCTGGAACACATCCTTGAACATCCCGTCATAGGCCTTGAGGATGGTGTTCTTGGTGGACAGGTAGACCGGCAACTTGCGGTCCCGCCCATAGGACAGCGACGCACGGGCGAACCCCTCGATGGACGCACGGGTGTTGTGCATGCCCAGCGCCACGCCCGGCCCCTTGAAATCATGCACGTCGAGCACCTGCTCCTCCCCGCCATCGGCAGGCTGGTAGCGCAGCGTGACCTTGCCGGGACCGGGGATGCGGGTTTCGGCGGCGCGGTAGATGTCACCATAGGCATGGCGGCCAATGACGATCGGCTTGGTCCAGTGCGGCACCAGTCGCGGCACGTTCGCGCAGATGATGGGTTCGCGGAAGATCGTGCCATCAAGGATGTTGCGGATCGTGCCGTTGGGCGAACGCCACATCTTCTTAAGGCCGAATTCCTTGACCCGCTCCTCATCGGGGGTGATCGTCGCGCACTTGACGCCCACGCCATATTTGCGGACGGCTTCGGCGGCCTCCACCGTCACGCGGTCATCCGTTTCGTCGCGATGGACAATCCCGAGGTCGAAATATTTAAGGTCGATGTCCAGGTACGGCAGTATCAGGCGATCCTTGATGAAATGCCAGATAATGCGGGTCATTTCATCCCCGTCCATTTCAACGACGGGATTTTTTACCTTGATTTTGGCCATGTATTGGGTCCGCTTCTTTATTTTACATCCATGCAGGCATGGACATTTCCTTCGGGCGAACATTCATAAAGGCCACGCCACCACAGAATAAAGAGATAGAGCGCCTCTCCCCCTTCACAAACGTGACAGCACGACGGCAAGGCGCGCATCGTGGCCACGTTCGTGCCATCGGGTGTCGCTCACGCCCGCAGGCGCCGGACCTGGCGCGACACCGTGCCGAATGCGAACATCAGCACCACACCAAACGGCACCAGCCATGAAAAGGCGATGACATGGCCATAGGGATGGACAAACATCATCACGCCGCACACCACCAGCAGCGTCAGGATGAACGCGGGCAGGACATCGCGCACATCCGCCTGCGCCACGAACATGGCGAACACGAACGCCCCCAGCATCGCGCCATAGGAACATGCCGCCACCGACAGGCCGAACACGACGGCAGGCCCGTGGCTGTGTGAAAAACCCAGCGCGGCCAGCACAAGGATCGCGGCCCATGCCAGCGTGACCAGGCGTGCGAACGCCAGCGGCGCCATATGCAGGCGTTTCGTCACCGATGTGCAGAATGCGGAAAAATCAAGCAGCGTCGCACTGGTCATGGAATTGAGCGTCGCCGACAGCGACCCCATGGTGGCACTCAGCAGGCCGGCAATCAGCAGGCCGGCCAGTCCATGCGGCAGGCCATGGACAATGAAATCGGGAAACAGTTCATCCGACGCCCCCAATCCCACTTCCGCCAGCGAACGCCCGCCATTTCGCGCCCATAGCAGGATTCCCACCAGCGACAGCAGCGTGAACAGTCCCCCCACCATGAAGCCGCTGCCAATCAGCGCCTTGCGCGCATCGCGCAGGTTCCGTGCGGCAAGGATGCGCTGCACCATCAACTGGTCGGTCCCGTGCGACGCCATGGACATGATGGCCCCGCCGACGATGGCGGCGAGCGGGGTATAGGGATTAAGGAAAAACAGGCTGGATTTCTGGAACAGGTGGAACCGCGACGAATGCACCAGCATATGCGTCTGCGCCGCCGTCTGATGGTGGTACAGCAAGAAGACACAGGCCGCAGCGCCGGTGACATAGACGGCAAGCTGTATCGCATCCGACCAGACCACCGCGCGCAGGCCACCAAAAAGCGTATAGAACAGGGTCAGCCCGACAATGATCAGCATCACTACGAAATGTGGCAGCGGGAAATGCATGGCCGCAAGGATGGCCGCAACCGGCAGCATCCCGGCAAACATCCTTATCCCTTCCGCCAGCACGCGCATCAGCAGGAACGTGACCGAAACCGTACGTTCCATTGACGTACCGAAACGCTGTCCCAGATACTGGTAGACACTGCTGAACTGCCCGGAGAAATAGTGTGGCAGGAACAGCCATGCGACCAGTGAACGCCCGATGACATAGCCGATCGCAAGCCCGACGAAGACCAGTCCGTCCCCATAGGCGATGCCGGGGATGCTGATGACCGTAAGGGTGGAGGTTTCGGTCGCCACCAGCGACAGGCAGATCACCCACCACGGCAGGTCATGCCCCCCACCGACATAGGCAGAGACGGACTCCTGCCGTCCGGACAGGAAAAAGGCAATGAACGGCAGCGTCAGGCAGTAGATGCAGATAATCGAGAGATCGATGGGAGACATGCCAATTCCATCATTTCAGGGACACAAATCATATAACCAAAGCAATACCACAGGAAAGCCGGGAATCATCAGATTCCGAAACAATTTCCTTTCATGAACGCAATGACATAATTGCTGGAAATACATCCTTCCTGCCATGGGAACCTGCATTCACGATTATGTCACCGCGCCACCCGGCAGGTATGTGTACCTGAAACATGATGAAACGCCATTGTTATTGCGATTTCATAATGGTATTATTCCTGTATCAGATACTGCAACGCCTTTCAGCCAGCGGATCCCCTGCACCATGCACGCATTCCCTGCCTCACGACACCTGCGTCGCCGCCATGCCCTGCTGCTCGCCACGGCCGCAACACTTGGCGCATGCGCACGCACCAGCCACGGACAGCGCATGACGCGGAACATGGCGGAAGTCGATCACCTGCTTGAACAGGCCGTCACCACGCATGCCACGCCGGGGGTCGTGTGCGCCATCGGGCATGCGGGAAAGGTTGTGTACCGTTCCGTCCACGGGCAACGGTCCGTTGCGCCCACGCACGAAGCCATGACATGGGATACCGTGTTCGACATGGCATCCCTGACCAAGGCGGTCATCACCGCACCCAGCATGATGCAGTTGTGGGAACAGGGACGCTTCAACCTCGACGACCCGGTGTACCGCTACCTGCCGCAATTCGCGGCGCAGGGAAAATCCGGCATCACGATCCGGCATCTGCTGACCCACTATTCCGGCCTGCGGCCCGATCTGGGCCTGCAGGACAAATGGCAGGGACGCGATGCGGCCTTCAGGCTGGCGATGAACACCGTTCCCGACCATCCGCCGGGCAGCGGGTTCGTCTATAGCGATATCAACTTCATCACGCTGGGATTTCTGGTGGAAAAACTGTCGGGCATGACGCTCGATGCCTATGCCAGCCGTTATATCCTGACACCGCTCAACATGCGCATGTCAGGCTTCCTGCCGCCGGAAACATGGCGCGCGCACATCGCACCGACGCAGTTCGATGAAAACGGCCAGATGCTGCGCGGGCAGGTGCATGACCCGTCCGCCCGGCGCATGGGCGGCGTCGCGGGACATGCGGGCCTGTTTTCAACGGCCGACGACATGTGCGTCTATGCGCAGGCGCTGCTGGACCGGCGCGCGGGCAGGCCGTCACTGTTCCCGCTGCAGACCCGCACGCTCATGATGATGACCACGCCACAGCAGCCGCAGGGCAGGACCGACCTGCGTGGACTGGGCTGGGACATTTCCACGCCCTATTCATCGCCGCGGGGCGAGCGTTTTCCCGTGGGGTCGTTCGGGCATACCGGCTTTACCGGGACATCGCTGTGGCTTGATCCCGACAGCGATACCTATGTCCTGATCCTGGCCAACCGTGTCCATCCCGATGGGCATGGCAATGTCATCAAGTTGCGCCATGATGTTGCAACTGCTGCCGCTGCTGCCCTTTCCATACCCCGGTCCTGACCTTTTCCACCCTTGATACTGCCGGAGCGCGTGCTTCCATGACCCCGAATTCTTCCCCTGCCCTTCCTGTCCTGACCGAGGGGCAGGATCCGCGTTATGCGGATGTTGACCTGTGGCCCGTCTCATCGGTCCTCGACGCGCTGGCGGAATCACAGATGAGTGCGGTCGCCGCCGTCCGCGCCGCCGTCCCCGAACTGGAACGTGCGGTCAACGCAGCCCTGCCCCGCCTTCTGGCGGGGGGACGGCTGTTTTATGTCGGCGCGGGGACATCGGGCCGCATCGGCATGCAGGACGGAGTAGAACTGCTGCCGACCTTCGGGTGGGAGCCCGAACGCCTTGTCCTGCTGCTGGCGGGCGGCAACGATGCGATCTATCAGGCCGCCGAGGGCGCGGAAGACCGCAAGGACGTCGCCCAAAGCGAAATCATGGCCCACAATCCGGGGCCGGACGACGTGGTCATCGGCATCGCGGCAAGTGGTTCCACCCCCTATACCTGTTCCGCCATCGCGACCGCGCGCGCGGCAGGCAGCCTGACGATCGGCATTGCCTGCAATCCCTCATGCCTGCTGCTGGGCGCGGCCGAAGTCGGCATTTCGATCGTGACGGGACCGGAAGTCATTTCCGGCTCCACGCGCCTGAAGGCCGGAACCGCGCAGAAGGCCACGCTCAACCTGATTTCCACCACCCTGATGATCCGCATGGGCCATGCCTATCGCGGGCAGATGGTGGACATGCGCGTCGTCAATGAAAAGCTGCGCCGCCGGGCCTGCCGCATGGTGCAGAACCTGACCACCAGCACGGCGGAACAGGCCATGGATGCGCTCAAGGCGACGGGCTTCAACGTCAAGCGCGCGGTCATGCTGCGCTGGGGCATTGCCGCGGACCGGATCGATCCCCTGCTGGCGGCCCATGACGGCAACCTGCGCACGATCGAGGCGCAGATGGATGCGACGGGTGAGCGGAAGGATTGATCCGGGTGGAGCATCACGCAAGGTTCGAGGAAGCGCTGCGGCTTGATCCCGCCAGTCACATGCCGCTCTACCTCCAGTTGGAGGCACGGCTGCGGCAGATGATCGAAAGCAGCCAGTTACGTCGCGGGGACGCCATCCCGGCAGAGCGTGAACTGGCCAGCATGACCGGGGTTTCGCGCGTGACCGTGCGCAAGGCCATGGCCAAGCTGGTGCATGAAGGCCTCGTGATCCAGAAGACCGGGGCCGGCACGTTCGTATCGGGACGTTTCAGCCAGCCGCTTTCGGAATTGAGCGGCTTTTCACAGGACATGCGTGCGCGTGGCTTCACCCCCGGTTCGCACTGGCTGGACCGGCAGCATGCCACGGCAGGACCGGATGAGGCCATGGCCCTCGGGGTCGCGCCGGGCACGCGCATTATCCGCCTCAAACGCATCCGGACCGCCAATAACGAACCCATGGCGGTGGAGACCGCCATCGTAACGGCGCGCGACCTGCCCGATCCCTATCTGGTGCAGGACTCCTTCTATGCCGTGCTGCGGGCGCGGGGGCTGGTGGCGGTGCGCGCGCTGCAACGCCTGCGCGCCGGGCTGGCGACACAGCAGGAAGCGCTCTGGCTGCACCTGAAACAGCCGGCGCCCATCCTGCAGATCGAACGCCGCGCCTTCCTTGCCGATGGCCGCGTGCTGGAGGTCACATACTCCTCCTACCGCGCGGATATGTATGATTTCGTAGTCGAACTCAGGTCTTCCGACCCGACGCCATAAGCGCCTCGATCCCCGGCACGATCTCCTGCACAAGGTCGGCTGGCGGTTGCGCCATGGTGTGCGCCGCCTTTGTCGTGGCGGAGGCGTCGATCTGCTGGTGCGCCAGCGTGATCGCATGGCGCGCACTGTCCCTCCAGCCGTGGCCGCCACCATCAAGCGCCGCCAGTCCCGCACGCGCGAGTGCCGCCAGTTCGGCCGACACCGGCAGCAATGGCTGCAGCACCGGATACTGCGCCACCAGGCGCACCATCGCCGCATCATTGTCACGCCACGCCACAAGCCGGGCGCGCAGGTCGGCCTTCAACGCATGCTGCCCCGCAAGGCAGGCGCGGACATCGCGATTGAACGCCTGCGCGGCGAAGCTGTCCGGGGCGGCGATATCGGCGGGCGTGTCGAACTGCTGCTGTGTGATCGGCACCTTGTGCAGATACTGCCAGGCCTGATGGTTGCGGGCATAGTTGCGCACCGGCCCCGTCACCGACAGCAATGTCAGCAGCGGTTGTGGATCGGCGGGCGCCAGGCGGGCCGCCATGCGGTATGTATTCGCCTGCGCCCGGTTGCCCAGCACCTGCAATTCATCCTGCATGACAGGCAGGCGCGCGGACAGGCTGTCGGGATCACGCACATCCTGCGGCGACCAGAAACGCTCCGCAATGGCGGCCGTGCGGGGCCATAACCGTGCGTCGAGCATCTCTTCGGTCACGGTTTCGGTCCACAATGCCGCCTCCGCCCCGATGACCTGCTTTTTCTGGCCATCGGACAGCGTATCCGTCGGGTCCACGCGGTAATGCTCGGCCGCGGGCTGCAACAGGTCGAGGTAGTAGCCTGCCGATACCACGACAGGATGCCCCGCCGACGCGGCGGAGGCGGCATATTTCTGACCCCGCCACGCCTCCACCATCACGCCTTGCGGCACCGGGGCCTCGCTGACTTCGTCCCAGCCCATCATGACCTTGCCATCATGTTCCAGCATGCGGGCAATCCGCGCGGTGAATGCCGCCTGCAACGCCTTGGGGTCGGCATAGCCATGCGCCTTCATGTAGGCGGCGATGCGGGGATTTTGCGTCCATTGCCATCCGCGCACCTCGTCCCCGCCCGCATGGAAATAGGTATCAGGAAACAGGCGCGCCATTTCGTGGTAGAGATGGCGCAGGAAAACGTAGGTTTCCGGCCGGGTCGGATCGAACGCATCGACATAGACCTGCCGCTGGTCCATCGCATCGGGCGTCTGGGCCGCATATTGCGGATAGGCCGTCAGCAGGGCGAAGGAATGGCCCGGCGTGTCGAATTCAGGCACGACCCGGATGGCCCGTTCCGCCGCATAGGCCACAAGGGCGCGGATCTGCCCTTGGGTATAATACTCCCCCCGCGCGGCTATTTTCTGGATACGCGGATAGCGATGGCTTTCAACCCGGAATGACTGCCCGTCCGAAAGATGGAGGTGCAGGACATTGAGCTTTGCAAGCTCCATCGCGTCAATCTGGCGCTCCAGCGTCGCGGCCGTCATGAAATGGCGGCTGACATCAATCAGGAGACCACGCCATGCGAAACGTGGCCGATCATCAATCACGGCGGCATCAAGCACGGGGCCATCGGCCGTATGGTCCACAAGCTGCAGCAGCGTGGCCAGCCCCCGGATCACGCCCGCAGGTCCATCCGCCGTCAGCAGCACGCCATGATCGTCAACCTGCAGGTGATAATGCTCCCGCATTTCGACCGACAGCATGTGCGGGTCCTTCGCCGTGCAGTCGATCTGGAGCCGCAGCGGGGCGACAGGGCCATATTCCGGGGCATAGCGACGTCCCGAAAGCAGCTCCAGACGCCTTTCAAACCGCCCCACGACGCGGTCGAGCAGCGGGGAGCGCATACCCGGCCATGTGACCTCCACCCGCCCGGTCAGCGTGATGGGGCGGGCACCGGGAACATAGGATGCGGGCATCGGCATCAGCGCGGGCGCAGCCATCGCAATGCAGGGTGTGACAAGTATTGCCGCAGCAACAAGCGCATGGCGCATATGTGAAAAAGCCAATACCCGTTCCCCCGCCATGCCCCGGCCGCCCCGCGATCAGCGCAGACGCCGTCCGCCGACCCAGACTTCCTCGATCTGCAATGCGCTGTTCATGACCACGAAATCGGCACGGCAGCCACTGGCGAGGCGACCGCGATCCTCCAGCCCCAGATACCGCGCGGCATTGGTGCTGACGAGGGCGGCGGCGTCGGAGAGTGACTTTCCCGCCGCGACCGCGTTGCGCACGGCGACATCCAGCGTCAGCACACTGCCCGCCAGCGCCCCGTTATCCAGACGCGCCACGCCATCCCTGATATGCACGGTCTGGCCGCCAAGCTGGCTGATCCCGTCACCACCGCCGGTCCCGCGCATGGCATCGGTTACGAACAGCAGCCGCGATCCCATGACGCGATGCGCCAGGCGGAAGGTCGCGGGATGGACATGGTGGGTGTCAAAAATCATCTCGGCATAGGCTTCGTCGCTGCACATCAGCGCCGTGACCGGGCCGGGACGACGGCTTTCGATCGGGGCCATCGCATTGAACAGGTGCGTCGCCCCCGCCACGCCACCCGCCGCACAGATACGGCAGATCGCGCGCTCCGCCCCTTCGTAATCGGTGACCGTATGCCCCAGGCTGACGCGCACGCCGGCACGGGCGAAGGTTTCCATCGCGGTCTGCGCATGCTCCAGTTCCGGGGCAAGGGTCACGACCCGCACCACGCCGGTGGCGATGGCTTCCCCGACATGGACCGGATCCGGGGCGATCGCGAATGGTGGCTGCGCGCCAAGGCGATGCGGGCTGACGAACGGCCCCTCCAGATGCGCGCCATGGACCAGCGGGCCATCGGGGATGCCATTGCGCCAGACTTCCGCCACGGCGTTGAGCGCATCCATCACATCGGCCCATGGGCGTGTGATCGTGGTGGGCAGGATGGTCGTGGTGCCATGCGCCAGATGGAAGCGCGACAGGCGGTGGATGGCATCCACCCCATCCATCGTATCCGCCCCGTCCCCGCCATGCACATGCCCGTCGATGAAGCCGGGCAGGATATAACGTTCGGGGGCATTCGCGCTGGGCGTGATGTCCCCGATCATGCCGTCAAAGGACATCGACGCACCGATGATCCGGTCCTCAAGGACAAGCTGGCCACTGATATTCATGGGTTACGTCCGATCATAAATCTCATCCGTCATTGGGTCCGTGCCGCGCTCAGTCGCACGACAGGCCGGTGCGCAACTGCGCCAGCCATGCCCCATCGACTTTCCATCCCGCAAGGCGCGCCGCACGCATCGCCCCGCCCCCTATGGCGGAAAACTGCGGTGCGCGCGGGGCCTCCCCGAGCAGGCGCGTCACGGCCTCGATCACGGTGTGGCTGAGGAATACACTACCGCTATGGCTCCACGGCAGGGCCTGCCCCAGACGGGCACGCGCGGTCTGGACCTGTGAGGCAAGGAATCCCGCCGCGCGTTCAAGGATCTCCACCGCATCGGCACAGCCTTCGTCGGCAAGGCGGCTGACCTCCCGGGCCAGCGCCGCGATCGCCGAACGGGGATGGTCCTGGATGCGCTGCCATTCCAGCAGGGCCTCCCCCGCCAGTTCGGGGTCAACCGGCAGGTCGAGCGCACGCAGGATGAGGCCCGCGAACGCGGCCCCGTCAGGATGGCGGGTGTCAAGGAAATGCACCACCTTGCCCAGGGCGGCGCACCCGATCCAGTACCCGCTGCCCTGATCCCCCAGCATGAAGCCCCACCCCCCGATGCGCAGCGGGGGATGGCGACGGTCTTCGGCCCAGATGACCGAACCCGTCCCCGCAAGTGCAAGGATGCCCGGCCCGTCGGCAAATGCGCCGATGCAGGCAATCTCCACGTCCGAGCACATCATGATGGTCACATCAGGCCCAAGGACGTCACGGACGACCTCCTCCTGCAGGCGCGAGGACGGGCGCAGCGCGCTGTACCCCGCAAGCCCGATGGTCGCCGCCCGCAGGGGAACCGGGCTGATATCACGCAGCAGGTCCGTCAGCGTCCGGGCCCAGTCCGCCTTGTCATACGGATTGCTGCCACCTGCATGGCGGCGCGCCAGAACACGTCCGTCAGGGGCGACCACGACGGCGCGGGTACGGGTCCCCCCGCCATCAACCGCAAGAATTGCCTCGTCTGTCACGTCATGCCGCCCCACGAAAATACCGCACCGTCACGACCCGTCCCGTCAGGCCAGCAGCGCCTTGAGTTCCGGGTCATGCTGCATCAGATATTCGATATAGGGGCGGCATGAAAGATCCGCGGCCGCCGCCTCGTCCACAATCACAAGGCAGTCGGCGTGCATCTGCAGGACGGTCGCGCTGATGCCTGCCGTGACCGGCCCCTCGATCACGCGGGCCAGGATTGCGGCCTTGGCCGCCCCGGTCACCACCATCAGCGTCCGCCGGGCATCGGCGATGGTACCGACCCCCATTGTCACCGCATGATGGGGCACCTGCTCCAGATCATTATCGAACATGCCCACATTCTGCCGCCGCGTTGCAGGGTCGAGCGTCACGAGACGGGTGCGCGACGTGAGGGCGGACAGGGGTTCGTTGAAACCGATATGACCGTTTTCCCCCAGCCCCAGAAGCTGCAGCCCCAGGCCGCCGCTATCGCGCATGGCCTTTTCATATGCCGCGCACTGCGCCGCCATGTCGGGGGCCATGCCATCGGGCACGTGCGTGGCCTCCAGCGGCACATTCACCCTGGAGAACAGGTGCGCGTTCATGTAGGTGCGATACGAATGCGGTGAGGTCGGTGCAATACCGGCATATTCATCCAGATTGAACGTCCGGCATGCCGAGAAATCCAGCCCGTCCTCCTTATGCGCCCTGACCAGATGGCCGTACACCGCCTCCATCGTCCGGCCTGTCGCCAGTCCCAGCGCGATATCGGGCTTCTGGCGCAGGGCCTGTTCAATGACACGCGCCGTCAGCGCGGTTGCGCGTTCAGCAGTTGGACAGATGACAACCTTCATGACATTCTCCACTTCCGATGCGCTGGTGCTGCCCTTTTTGCCCTATGCAGGGGCAGGCAGGCCATCCAGTGCCCGATATATCCAGTTGAGGTTTTCCCGGCGCAGATGACCGAAATTGTAAAAGGCGAAATCCCGCACGCCACGGCGGGACAGCGCCTCGACCTGTGCGACGAAGGCCCCGGCATCGGCAAAATCGCAGGGGGCCGGACGCAGGACCGTGCGCAGGGGACGATCGGCGGGGACGATTTCACGGATGTCCTCGAAACGCGCCAGCAGGGCCTGCGTGTCAGGCCCGTACAGGCAGACCTCCAGCCCGTCACAGGCACGCGACAGGGCCTCAAGGTCACTGCCCTCGATCCATGAACGGACCGGATTGGCCTGAACCGATGGGATGACATGGACCGTTGCATCCGCGCGGACCGCCTCGTGGATGTCGCGCACCAGTGACGTTACCTGCCGGCAGCGCCAGCGCAGGAAATCACGCAGCGCATCATCCTGCACGATGGCGTGCATCAGCCTGTCTTCCCCTTCCGCTGGCGTCCCATCGCACTGTCGCGCCAGGTATGAAGACAGGTGTCCACGCACGCGCCGTCGTAGCCCCGCCGCATCCACGCCCGCACGGGTCGCGCCCTCCATGCAGGCGTCACAGAAGCACAGGCCGAGCAGGGTATCAGGCCATGCATTGGCGGACAGGAGGCTCATTTCATGGTGGAAACCATGATGGAACGGCTGCCATCCGGGAGTTTCGAGAATGATGTCGCCAATATACGGATGCGATGCGATATCGCGGCACAGGGCGATGCCATAGGCCCGCACATCCGCGTTCGACGGACACAGGCTGTAGGGATAGCAGTCCCCAAACGCATTATGGCACGCAGCCTGCGGATGGCGCGTGCCAAGGGCGGTATTGTGGAACAGGACCGTCCATGCCGAAATGGCCAGACCATGGTCATGCAGCGTCCGCAGCACGTCGATCGGGGGCATCCGTTGGGCCATGATGGGCCGGATGGTTCCATACCTGCCGGGATCGGTCGGCAGGTACACGGCCCCGTCCTGCGGGAAATATACCCGCGCATCCCGCCCATGGGGACGCAGGAACTTTCCCGTATGATAGGCCGCGGCCATGCACAGCCTGCTGATCCCAAGCGTCTTCAGACCGGCGGCAAGGTCGGGCAGGTCGTCGTGGTCCATGATATCCCACGGATAGATGTACAACCCGTGACCAGATGTCATGACTCAACCATCATCACCGGCACGGGGCGCGACCGGTTCCGCCGCTGGATCAGGATATTATACAGCACGATCAGGCAATATGACGGCGCCATCAGCACGACAAAGGCGCTCTGCACCCCCAGGACCGGCATTAACTGCACAAACAGTTGCGGCAGGACCGCGCCCCCTGAAAACGCCATGACCAGAAGTGCCGTCGCCTGCGCGCCCCGTTCTTCCACATCGCGGATGACGATGGGAAACAGGGATGGCAGGATCATGGAATTCGCAAAACCGAACAGCGCGACACACATGACCGAAACATATCCCTGTGTCAGCCATGTCAGCACGCACAGCACCAGACCGCAGATTGCCGACAGGCCGAGATAGCGTTCCTGCGAGAAGACACGCGGCACGAGGAACATGCCCAGGATGTATCCCCCCATCATCGCCGCAAGCGTCAGGGAGGTGAAGAATTTTGTCTGGTCCAGTGGCAGGCCGAGGCTTGCGCCATATGCCCCGATGGCGTCACCGGCCATTACCTCGGTCCCGACATAGACAAACATGCACAGCACGCCCAGCCATAGATAGGTCGGCCCCCGGGGCGTGGTTCTGGCTGCGTCGTCCTGCGTCGCGGGCGGCGTGCTCGGCGTGGCCGAGGTACTGCCGGAGATGTCGATTTCCGGCAGCGAGGAACGCGCAAGCCCCACCGCCGTCACCAGCAGGATAACCGCCATGACAAGGTAGGGCACCTGCACCGCATGGGCGAACTGGTCCAGGATATGGTCGCGCGCGATGGCATCCGGCGCGGCCTTCACCCTTGATGCGATATCGTTGATATTGCGCATCACCAGCATGGCCAGGACGATCGGGGCGACAATCCCCGCCAGTTTGTTCGCCACCCCCATGATCGCGATCCGCTGCGCCGCCTTTTCCGTGGGGCCCAGCAGGGTCACATACGGATTGATCGTGATCTGGAGCAGCGACAGCCCGGCGCCGATGACAAAAAGTCCGGACAGGGCGCCCGGATACCATCGCATGCTGACGCATTCGCCAAAAATCGCAATTCCCACCGCCATGATGACCAGCGCCACCACAAGGCCGCTGCGCAGGCCCGTCTTCTGCGCCAGCAGGGTCGCAGGCAGCGGAAACAGCAGATAGGAAAGGTAAAAACACATCGGCACAAGAAACGCGCTGACGGTGCTCAGATTGAACGCCACCTGAACAAAGGTGATCAGGGGACCATTAAGCCACGTCACAAACCCGATAATGAAGAACAGACACGCAATGACGATGATCGGTCGCCAACCATAGGCGCCAGCGGGACTTTCGGGATGCGATGGGGACAATGAATCCTCCTTGGCCCGTCAGCGGCGACAGCATCCCGAAAGGAATGGCTGCCGCCACAGCAGGCAGTTATCAGAAACCAGCCGATACAGAAAC
The DNA here is from genome assembly GCF_013155425.1 of Gluconacetobacter entanii. NCBI lineage: Bacteria > Pseudomonadati > Pseudomonadota > Alphaproteobacteria > Acetobacterales > Acetobacteraceae > Gluconacetobacter > Gluconacetobacter entanii. The sequence continues at coordinate 86,548 of NZ_JABJWD010000167.1, forward strand.
CATCGCGGCAAATGCGCCACCCACAAGATAGACGGGCGAAGACGTCGTTGCCACACCATTACTGCTATACATGTTTCCCGCAACCGTTTTGGTCGGATGGGCGTTGGTGGTGAAGCTCGAACCACCAGACAGGTAGTGGTTGTCACCGATATTCATGATGTTCAGCTGAATCTGCGGGGCCTTTGCCGGACCAAGCTTCTTCAGGCGATAACCCAGCGTGATATCAGAGGTGATATAGGAGGGGATCTTCTGGTCATTCATGAAGGTCGTGTACTGGGAGTCGACATAACGCAGCGCGAAGTTGCCGAAGAAGCGGCCATCATCATAGTTCAGGCCAATGGCCCCCGTGAATTCCGGCGACTCAACCGCCACTTTCCCGGCCGTCGGCAGATAGTTCCCGCCACCAGCGTTGAAGTTGTTGTCCATCGTCGCATGCAGATACTGTCCCGACAGGTACGGGCTGATGTGATGCCAGCGACGCAGGCCGAATTCGAACTGCGCACCACGTGACGTCTGGCCACCGATGTTGATCGGCTCGGAAATCAGCTGGTTGGTGCCGGGGATGTAGTTCATCGACGTGACCTGGTGGTTGGTCATGTTCAGGTTAAACAGGGACACCGCAATATTGTAGAAACCCGAGTGACGGAAACCGATTTCCTCACCAATGGAGTATTCCGGCTTGAGCGAACCGGGCTGTTCCACCGCATGCGACGAATTGGGATCGAAGATCTGGCTGTACGCCTCGACCGATGCCGGGGCACGGAAGGCCGTGGTGCCGTTGACATAGATCTGGTCATGCGGCGTGATCTTGAAACTTGCCGAGAACTGGGGCAGAGGTTCGAAATAGTTGCCCGCCTTGTAATAGGGATCAGCACCCGGAACGTTATTGGTGCCCGTCCTGCTGACCATCGCCGCGCGGAAACCTGCACTCAGCGTCAGGCGGTCATGCAGCAGCTTGAGCGTATCGGCAATGAACAGCGTGTTGACCTGCTGCTTGAAGTTCAGATCGTAGCCGGTCAGGATCCGGCCGGTATCCGCGACACGAAGCGGACTGTCGGAATAGGACCCGTCGGCGAACACACGGTTGAAGCTCGAAAGTTCCTGATGGGTGGTATAGTTATACCAGTACCCGATCGACAGCTTGTTATGGCCCATCGTCCAGTCAAGCGATGTATTGAGCGATGCGCTCTTCTGGTCCCACGGATCGATGGATTCCGTCAGGATCGAACCGGTCCCGGTGGGGACACCGGTCAGGCCGCTATACTGCTGGGTGCCCATGTATCCGCCCGTGGTCGGGATGCTTTCCCCACCGTTCGACGGACCGAACTGATGTTCGTAATAGGGCGTGACATGCAGCTTGAGGTTTTTCGTCAGCGTGAAGTGCGACGGCAGGATGATGGTCTGCGCGTTCAGGTTCGTAATGTTCAGGCCATAGAACAGCGGATCATTCTGCGTAAAGTCGCCATGATAGTTGAAGTTGTCACCATACTGCTTCCACTGCGCCAGGGTGGGCGAACGCCATGAGGTCTGCTGCTGGCGGTTATAGGAGAAGATGGCGGAAATACTGTTTCCGTCGCCCCATTCCTTCACGAACTTCGAATCAATGTGATAGCGGAACAGGCCGCCCGGACCACGCCAGTTGTTGTAGCTGGTGTGGGAGAAAGACACGAAACCGCGAATACCGGTATTGCCGATATCACCCGTTTCGTAACGGATGAATTCCTTGTTCGCGCTGTGCGTCCCGCCGGCGAGGTCAACATAGCCGCCCTGACGATGTGACGGGTTGATTTCCTGCGACGAAATCTGCCCACCCACCGCGTTGTACAGCGGCGCGTCCATGTCGGGCGACCCCTGGGAGACGGTGACCGAGCCAATATTCTCGGAATCCACCATCATGCTGCTATAGGGCTGGTAATTGATGGGGTCAGCCATCGGCGCACCTTCGAACAGGTACCCGATCTGCGCCTGCGTCATGCCGCGCATGGTCATGTTGTTACCCGTCAGGCCAAACGGATCCTGACTGGAGTAGTTGACACCCGGCAGTTCGGCAACAAGCGATGAAATATTGGCCGTCGGCGCCTGCTTTGCAATAAAGTCGCGTGTCAGGCCACTCTGTGAACGCGGGGCGGTCTGTGTCGGCATCAGGCCGCCACCCGGCGTCAGGTTGGTCACGCCGTTCGACGTCGTCATGCCATGGCTGGTCACATGGATCTGTTCGACTTCGGAATGGGGCTGCGCATTGGTCGCGGCCGGCTTTGCAGCCTTTGCCGTTGCGGACGCATGCCCTGCCTTAGAACGTAACGAAGCGTTCGCTCCCCCTTCGCGTGTCGTGGCCACGCCCTGCCCATATGCAGGAACGACAACCAGGCTCGCCAATACAGTACAACAGAGGGATAGATTACGATACGAAACGTTCATGAACGTGAATCCCTGCATTCAGGTGAAAAAGCGGCGAAACAAACGTTTTGTTCCGTTAATGGATAATGACAGACCTATCGAAACCAAAGCAATAGTTCGGAAACCGTCCAATGATAGTTTTGGAATGAAAACAAAGTGGGTGCGGTATTTTTCAGTGCATTTTAGCCATGAAAATAGCCTGAAAATACCATAAAAACGTATCAACTCTTTGTTTTATATTTATTATTTTTCGGAACACACCCAGATTACAGCCCCATCAGGATCGTAGCATTTTTGTCACAATTCCTCCGGGCGCCTGCGATGGAGGCCATAAAGGCAGGCCCCCTGCATTAATTCCGTTGCCAGACAATCCGGGAAAGGAAGCACCCGCCCCTCAATCCCTGAGCCATGACGCACCGATCAGGCCGGAATCCGCCGGCAGGCTGGCCGGAACGACCAGTACGCTCCCCTGCTCCCGCAGGATGCGATCGCGCACCATGCGGTCCAACGCCCCGATCAGTTCCACCTGATGCGCCAGTCCACCGCCAACCGGCATGATGGAGGCCCCGGTCACGTTGGCGATCATCGCCAGACCGGCGGACATGCGATCCAGCCAGACATCGACAGTGCGCCGCGCGGAAGCCTCGCCCTTTTGCCAGTTGGCCAGAAGGTCGCGGGCATGCAGCACCTCCCCCCCCAGATGCTGGTGCAGGCGTTCGATCCCACGCGCGCCGCCAATCGTATCGAGGCAGCCATTCTGCCCGCACTGGCACGGCAGGCAGGGAATGGCGTCCGCCCCGGCAGACTGCGCGATGAAGGGACCATGCCCCCATTCACCCCCCAGGCCGCCACGACCGATGACAGGACGGCCATGGATGATCAGGCCCCCTCCGACCCCTGTCCCCAGGATGATCCCGAAAACGATTTCATGCCCTTTTCCCGCGCCCTGCATGGCCTCGCTCAGCGCAAAGCAATGTGCATCGTTGGCCACCAGCACATGCCGCCCCAGACGCCCGGTCAGCAGTTCACGCAACGGCACGTCATTGACACAGGGGATATTGGCGGTGCGCGTCTGCCCCGTATCGGGCGCACAGACGCCGGCAATCGCCATATGCAGCGGAATGGCGGGATCATACCCGGCGGTCATGGTGGCCAGTGCCGAAACAAACCCTTCCAGATCAGAAGTCGGTGTCGGCAGGCGTTGCCGGTGCGCCAGTTGATGGCTGGGGTCGGCTTCCGCAAAATCGATATAGGATCCACCGATATCGGCGCAAAGTATCACCGGATCTTCTCCTGATGGTTATGTATGACGGGCTGATCTCGATACGCAGAACCTGTATCGGTGGCAGGCCGTGCCCACGGAAAAGCATCCGGAATCATTCAATTAACTCACTAAGTTCGACATTCATACTAATTGTCTTCCGGCTTCGTATCAATTAAAAACAATCTACAGGGACAGCCAGTCAGGATGCAGATGTTTACGTCAGGACAATATCGGGTGCTGCGCGCCATCAGCACGATGGGCAATATCAGCAGGACACAGCTTGTAGATATCACGGGCCTGAGCAAGGCTACAGTCTCGACCCTGACGCGTGAACTTCTTGACCGCAACATCCTGTCCGAACGGGAACTGGTGTTCGGGCAGGGACGGCCCGCCATCCTGCTGGGGCTGAATGCCGTCTCCGCCTGTTTTGCGGGGGTTTCGCTGCAATCGGACCCCGGACAGATCCTGCTGACGGACCTGCATGGGGAAATCCTGGTCCAGATGGACCTGCCCCGCATATCCGACCCGGACCTGTGCGTGGACCAGATCGCCAAGGCGATAGACGACCTGCTGGAACAGGCAGGCGACAGGGCCGGCCCACTGGGCGGGATCGGCATCGCCATTCCCGGTTTTGTCGCACGCGACAGGCGCATGTGCCTGCGCTCGACAGCGCTGGGATGGCGCAATGTCGATATTGTCACGCCACTCAAGGACCGGATGAAAGTACCTGTCTTTGCTGAAAATGACGCGAATGCGCTGGTACAGGGCGAACATCTGTTCGGCATCCTGCGCGACTGTCCGGATTTCAGCATGATCATCGTCGGCGACGGGGGCATCGGATGCGCCCATATCGTCGATGGGAAACTGCATCGCGGTTTCCATGGCGGTGCGGGCGAAATCTCCCACACAACCGTTTTCTGGCCTGACGGGCGCGAACCCGAACGCCCGTGCAGTTGTGGCAAGCGGGGATGCCTGGACACCGTTTCCTCGCTACAGGCCATCCGGTCCATGGCGCATCAGCATGGCCTGCCCGGATCACCAGAGGAACTGGAAATGCTGGCGCGCGACGGACATGCCGATGCACTTCGCATCCTTCATACCGCTGGCGGGGCCATGGGACTGGCGGTGGCGCAACTGGTGCAGCTATTCGACCCGAGCCAGGTGGTCGTGCTGCTGGACGAACCGTTCCGTGAAGGCGTGTTTGGCGCGGTACTGCGCCAGACCATGGAAACCAACGTCATGCCCCGCCCCGACTGGGAAACGACCCTGACCCTGCGCGAAACGCGGCGTACCGACTGGGCCACGGGGGCGGCGGGCATTGCCACCCGGCAGTTCCTGTTCAGTGAATGAAGGGCCGTTGCGGAAAACCTGCTGACCCTAGGATTTCCGGATGCGGTATTTTTTCAGGAAATGACTGTTCTCTTGAAGCTTTTTGGAAAAAGCTTCACCAAAAACTTTATGTCGTCCGTGCAGGGGGCGACATCCCTTCCCTGCTCCGCGGATTCAGGAATAAAGTATATATTTCTTCCGTGTTTCCATGAACCGGGCAAGTTCCGGCTGCCATGACTGGATGATGGCGTCGGGCGCCGTTCCCTGATCGAGTTGGTGGCGGACCGTATCCGTTCCCATGAGAAGGTCGAATGTCCGTGCATCCTTTCCCCGCCACGGCACCGAACCCGTCAGGTTACGCAGGGTGGACAGCAGCGTCAGTCCCGTCCGCACGGCATCAAACCGTTCGCGATCGGTAATGACGATCTGCAACCCATGATCCATCGCCCCCTTGTCCACAAAAGCCACGGGGGCGAAGGCGACATCGCGGAATGCGACACCGGGCAGCCCGGACTGCTCCATCTGGTCGCGCCACGCCGTCGCATCAAGGCACGGACCGCCAAGATAAAGGAAAGGCATCGCCGTGCCACGGCCAACCGACAGGTCCGTCCCTTCGAACAGACATGTCCCGGGATAGGCGATCGCCGTCTGCACTGTCGGCATGTTCGGGCTGGGCGGAACCCATGGCAGGTCCGTCTGGTCAAAGAACAGGTCGCGCGTCCATCCCTTCATCCCGACATGGCGCAGTTGCACGGAACGGCCGGATACCGTGGGAATGAAACATGCGTTGAACAGGCTGGCGAGTTCGCAGACCGTCATGCCATGCTGGATGGGGATGGCCTGCCGCCCGACAAACGAGGCAAAGCGCGGATCCAGCACCGGACCACCCACGCGGGTTCCCGAAATGGGGTTTGGCCGGTCAAGCACGACATAGTCGATCCCCAGTCGCGCGCACGCCGCCATCGTGTCATAGAGGGTGGAGATGTAAGTATAGAACCGCGCCCCGACATCCTGAATGTCAAAGACCATCGTATCGATGCCGGAACTGCGGATGATCGCATCAAGCCGGGGGCCGGATACGTTATAGATGTCATAGACCATGACGCCGGTTTTCGGATCCCGGGTCCGGGCCTCTGACGAACCTGCGGGGGCGGACCCGCGAAAACCATGCTCCGGCCCGAAGATGGCCTGCAGGTTGATGCTGGCATCGGCGTGGATGATATCGGCGATATGATGCAGGTTGCGGCCAACGCTGGTCGGATTGGCAATCAGCCCGACCTTGCGCCCCCGCAGCAGCCCATAACCATCGGCGCGCAGCCCCTCGAACCCTGTCTGGACCGTATGCACGACATCGGTGTCGCAGGCAGGCTTTTTCGCAAATGCCCCCCGGACGCCCGAAAATCCGCCCCCACACAGGGCGATCCCGCCCCCCATGAC
>NZ_JABJWD010000168.1:0-2430 GCF_013155425.1 Gluconacetobacter entanii
GCCCATGTCTCGTCCGTAAAGGTGCCTGTTCTGTCTCCTTCTTCCATCCCTACAATATGGGAAGAAATTCAAGATCTAACAGGCCCTAGCGTACAGATGGGAGCCGCAGTAGCCGATGCGATCGCACGACGGCTCTCACTGGGACGTGCAGACTGCCGTGCCCTTCTTGCCGCTGGCGCGGGAGCAGGTCTTGCAACGGCCTTCAATGCGCCAGCCGCAGGTGCTGTTTTTGTCCTGGAAGAACTGGTGGGGCAATTTGAGGCGAGAATGGTCTGCGCAGCGCTCGGAGCGTCCATCTCAGCCATTATGTTCAGTCGTGGCATTCTAGGCAGTCAGCCCGATTTCATCGCATCTTATCCGGTTCTACCTACAGCAGTTGCGAAGCAGTTATTCTTTGTCATGACTGGTCTCATGACAGGCCTACTGGCAGTCGGATACAACCGAACAATTCTTGCAGCACTGCGCCTTGCCGACCGTCTGCCTGTCAGCATATACACCAGAGCCACCCTAATCGGCGGACTGGCCGGACTTGTCGTATGGCTTGATCCCCATCTGGCGGGTGGAGGCGACTGGATCACCCAGGCCGCAATAAGTAATACGATAAACTGGCATCTTATTCCCCTCCTGTTCGTTTTCCGCTTGGTATTCGGGGCAGTTTCCTATGCTGCCGCGACACCTGGCGGATTATTCGCGCCTATGCTTGCCTTGGGGGCACTATCAGGGTTGGCCTGCAGCTTTGTCGCACAAATACTGAGCCCGGACACAGCACTGGCGACTGCGCCGTTCGTGATTGTTGGCATGGCTTCAATGTTCGCAGGATCCGTTCGATCACCCGTGACGGGCATTATCCTCGTCATGGAAATGACTGGATCATCCGATCTTGTATTACCGCTCCTGTGCGGAAGCTTCTCAGCAATGGTGGTGGCAGGTGCATGCGGAGATACCCCGATCTACGAGGCCTTACGACTTAGGGCAGCAGTCGGCAGATGCTGACTGATTGACCTACAGGCATTTTGTCGCCGCATGTTTCATGAGAAATCATTCTGGCCCGGATGTTGATGATGGGTAAAGCCTGCGGACGACCCATTCCATGGTCAGTCCCTGTACGATGGTGGTAAACACCACCACACCGTAACAGACAGGCAGCAACAGATTGCGCAATTCACCTGGAGGCAATCCAAGCGCCAGTGAGACCGAGATGCCACCGCGCAAACCACCCCAGGTCAGGATACCAAGAACACGGCCCCGTTCCCATTGTCTGAGATGAATCGGAAGAGTGGAGAACAACACGCTCAGTGCGCGCACGACAATAGACAGCGGAATCACCATGAGCGTCGCCATCATGGTAAACAGACGCGGCGTGATCTCCAGAATTTCAAAACCGATAAGCATGAATAGCAGGACATTCAGCACTTCGTCCATAAGGGTCCACGCGACATCGAGGTTCTGGCGGGATGCTTCATCGAAAACGGAATCGCTATAGCTGGTTCCAAAACACAATCCAGCCACGACGACAGCTATCGCGCCTGACATGCCAAGATGGCTGGCGATACTGAAGGTTCCGGTCGCTAGGGCCAATGACGTCAGCAGATCGATATGCGGATCCCGTTGCTCCTTGAGTACACGAAGCGCGATCCATCCGGTCATGGCACCTAACAGACCACCACCAAGCGCCTCACGGCAAAAGCTGAGCACAATCGCAGAAGCGGCCAGACCCTGACTGTCTCCGGTCGCCAACCCGATCGTCACACCAAAAATAACAACTCCCACACCGTCATTGAACAGACTCTCGCCCGCGAAAACTGCCTGAAGTGGTCCCGGAAGTCGCAGACGCTTCAGCATGCCCACGACCGAAACCGGATCTGTGGGTGCGAGAATCGCACCGAGCACAATGCACCATGAAAACGGAACGGCATGGCCCATCAGGGGCAAAATACTCCAGACTGCACCCGCCAGAAGGACCACAGCCAACACCGTTCCAAGGACAGAGAGGGCTGTCACGGACATCAATTTGGCACGCAGGTGCCCGACATCAACCTGCATGGCTCCCGCAAAGAGAAGAAGTGACAGCACACCGTTCAGAAGCGCTACGGGTAGATTGATGATCCCCAGCATAGACCGCGACAGAGCCTGCAGATCATAGTCCGGAATCAGCAGGTTCAAAGCCACAACCAGCAGGGATGCCAGCAGCGAAAAGATCAGGACACCGATTGTCGCTGGAACGCGAAACGTGTGGTGATTGAGAATGCTAAAGGCTGCGGCGAGCACGAAAAGCAGAGCAATAAGGCTGATAGTATCCATTATATGATCGCTGGCCCTTCTGATGTTTTGCGTCAAGGAAAACAGAGGTGGACCCGTCTGTTCGGACAGTTTTTGGGTTTGAATAAGCTATACCCGGTTGTTGTTATGCCGCCATTCTGACGGCGTTGC